>JALSGY010000191.1 GCA_026982515.1 Paracoccaceae bacterium | reverse complement strand
GGCAGGATGCGCCGCCTGTTCGGTGATTTCGCCCCGCCGGTGCGCCAGCTGCTGCAGCGGGTCGAGACGGTTCACCTGTGGGGGCTGTTTCGCCATCCGGTGGCGCGGCGCTGGCACGGGGCGCGCAGCGTGCTGGCGGGGGATGCGGCCCATCCCACCCTGCCGTTTCTCGCCCAGGGGGCCAACATGGCACTGGAGGATGCCTGGGTCCTGGCTGCCTGCCTTGATGCGGCATCACCGCCAGAGGCCCTGGCCGCCTATCAGGCCCGCCGCCTGCCGCGGGTGGCCCGGGTGATCGCAGCGGCCAATGCCAACGCCCGCAACTATCATCTGCGCAATCCGCTGGCCCGTTTCGCTGCCCATTCAGCCCTCCGTCTGGCCGGTGCGCTGGCGCCGGGGCGGATGCTGAGCCGGTTCAACTGGATCTGGCAGCACGACGTGACGCGTGGCTGAGCCGGGCGGCTTGCCGCCGCATTCGCCGCCTTTTGCCGTTTCGTCATCGGGCAGGCGGTGCGCCGGCCGCTCCTCAGCCGGCGGCTTCGAGCGCTTCGATGATCGGCGAGAAATCCTCGGCCTTCAGCGAGGCCCCACCCACCAGCGCCCCGTCAACATTGGCCACGGCGAAGATTTCGGCTGCGTTGCCCGGCTTGACGGAGCCGCCATAGAGCAGCCGCACCGCCGCGCCGGTGGCAGCGCCGAAGCGTTCTTCCAGGCGTGCGCGGATGAAATCGTGCACTTCGGCGATCTGCTCCAGCGTCGGCACCTTGCCGGTGCCGATGGCCCAGACGGGCTCGTAGGCGAGCACCAGGTTCTCGCCGTCTGCCCCATCGGGCACCGAGCCGGCAAGCTGGGTGGCGATCACCTCCAGCGTCTGCCCTCCGTCGCGCTGGGCCAGGGTTTCGCCCAGGCAGACCACCGCACACAGCCCGTGGCGCTGCGCGGCCTCGGCCTTGGCGCGCACGTCGGCATCGCTTTCGCCGTGGTCGGCGCGGCGTTCGGAATGGCCGACGATCACGTAGGACGCCCCCGCATCGCGCAGCATCGGCGCCGAGATGTCGCCGGTATGGGCGCCCGAATCGGCGGCGTGGCAATCCTGCCCGCCGGTGGCGATGGCGCTGCCCTCCAGCGCCAGCGACATGCGCGACAGCAGCGTGGCCGGCGGGCACAGCAGGATATCGCACCCCGGGGCCGGGTGGCGCCCGGCCAGGGCCGAGGCCACGGCCAGATCGGCCCCGGTTCCGTTCATCTTCCAGTTTCCGGCAGCCAGCGGGCGGCGTGTGCTCATGAGTTCCTCCCCGTGTTCCGGCCCTCTCTAGCCGGATTCGGGCGCGTGCCCAATTGGCATTATCGCCGCGATCTCGCCGCGCCGTGCCTTGTCTTGCCCGGCTCAGCTGTCTTCGCTGTCCATGTTGGCGAACTTGATCGATTCGCCGCAGCCGCAGGATTCGGTGACATTGGGGTTGCGGAACCGAAATCCCGATTCCAGCAACGAGACCTCGTAGTCGATCTCGGTGCCGAAGAGGAACATCTGCGCCATCGGCGCGATCATCACCCGCGCGCCGTCCTGTTCCACCACCTCGTCGTGGGGATCCACCTCGTCGACGTATTCCATGGTGTATTCCATGCCGGCGCAACCGCCCTTCTTCACCCCGATGCGCAGCCCCTGGTGTCCTTCCCTTTCCATCAGCCGGGCGATCTGCCTTGCCGCGGCAGGGGTCATGGTGACGGCCTGTTTTCCGGGAGTTCCAAACATTTCGCGCTCTTTCCTGATTGCCGCGGCCCCTGTCGGGGCGGGGCCGGGCTACATGAATCCCAGTTCCAGCTTAGCCTCGTCGGTCATCATGTCCATGCCCCAGGGCGGTTCCCAGGTGAGCATGACATTGACCTGCCTGACGCCGGGCAGGGGCTCGATCGCCTCGGCCAGCCAGCCGGGCATGTCGCCGGCCACCGGGCAGCCCGGGGCGGTCAGGGTCATGATGACATTGACATCGTTTTCCTCGGTGATCTCGATCGTGTAGACCAGCCCCAGATCGTAGATGTTGACCGGTATCTCCGGGTCGAACACGGTGCGGCAGGCCTCCACGACGCTGTCATACAGCGGGTGGTCGGTGGTGGACGGCTTGATGAGGGGGGCGCCCTCGATCGGAGATGTTTCGGCTGTCATCGTCGCTCTCGCTGAGATTTCCGAGTGATTATATAAGGAATTCGCGCGCCCGCGTCCAGAGCGCCGATGCGGCGAATGATCCACCCCGCGCCGGGCACATCGACATGCGCCCGCCGGCTGCTATGGTGCAGGGGCGAAGGGGCCTTGCGGCCCGCAGCACGAGTGAGGAGAAGATGAACGAAACCGTTTGCGACCTGACCGACAGGCACTGCGTGCCCTGCGAGGGCGGGGTGCCCCCGATCGAGGGCGACGAGGCGCGCGCCATGATGGGCCAGCTGGACGAGGGCTGGGTGCTCAACGAGGCGGCCACGGAAATCACCCGCCGGCTGGAGTTCAAGGGCTTCGCCAAGGCGGTCTATCACGCCAATCTCGCCGCCTGGCTGGCCGATCAGGAGGGCCATCACCCCGATATCCGTTTCGGCTGGGGCTATTGCGAGATCAGCTTCACCACCCACGCCATCGGCGGGCTGAGCGAGAACGATTTCATCTGCGCGGCCAAGCTCGACAGGCTGCTGGCCACCGGCTGAGGGCCCTCAGGCGGTGGAAATCCCTGCCTCCAGGGCGGCGAGGATGGTCTCGATATCCTCGCCGGTGCAGGTCAGCGGCGGGGAGAGCACGATGCAGTTGCCCAGAGGGCGCACCATCGCCCCGGGATCGAAGGTTGCGGCCGGATCGCCACATCGGTGCTGGTGCCGGCGAAGGCCGAGTAATGGGGCAGCCGTTCGAGCTGCCCGGAGATCGCCCGCTTCACCGCCGTGTTGGAATAGCCGGGGTTGACGTTCCACAGCCCCGCCATGGCGTCCACCGCGCGGTTGCCGTCGATGTCGATGATGTGCACGCCCTCCCCGCCGGTGATGATTCTCGGTGCGGTGTGCCGCAGTTCGCCGGGGTGGCCCATCGGATGCCACAGGTGGCGGGCGTTGTTTTCCTTGAGAAAGTTCGAGTCCTTCATGGCGGACCCTCCCCGGATGGGCCGCCGGGCAGCGGCGCGGCTGTGTCAGCCTTTACCGGTTCGCAGGCGAGGTGCAAGGGGCGAGGGCCGGCCTTCGTCTTTCGCTTCTGCCTACGGATTGCGTCTTTCGCGCTTGTGGCTGGCGCGATTCGCCCTATGTATGCCCGACAACAAACGAGCAGCCCATGACCTCCGATCGAACGCTGCCTGGCGTGCCGGGCACCCCGCTGAGCGCCCGCGACTGGGTGCGCCATCTGGCGAAATACCGCTCTCCCAGCACTTCGCGCAGCATCTTCGAGATTG
>JALSGY010000190.1 GCA_026982515.1 Paracoccaceae bacterium | reverse complement strand
GCGAGGGCGCAAACTTCGGGCGGAGAGAAGCCAGATGGACCGGATCGCCGCCAGAGCCCGCATCACCGGCCACGTGCAGGGTGTTGCCTATCGCGCCTGGACCCGAGGGCGCGCCCGGGCGCTCGGCCTCACCGGCTGGGTGAAGAATTGCGATGACGGCTCGGTGCGGGCCTGGTTCGAAGGAGACCCCGAAGCGGTACAGGCAATGCTCAGCGAATTGTGGACCGGCCCCGGGGCAGCCGTCGTCACCGATGTGCGCAGCGAAGAGGCCGCGCCGCAGGGGCATTTCAGGACATTCGAAATCACCGGCTGAGCGAGAGGTCCTCCCGCGCCGGACAAGAGAAAACCCCGGCCCCTCGCGGATGCCGGGGTTTTCCGGATTTTCATGGCCAATGTGCCGGCCGGGCCTCAGTGCAGCCTGGTCTGGACCGCCTCGATCGCTTCGGAGACGAGTTCTTCGTTCTGCTTCTCCGTCAGCTTCCTGGCCAGGACATCCGCGGCAGCTGCGACGGCGACCTGAACCGCCTGGTCACGCACTTCCTTCAGCGCCCGGGCATGGGCCGAGGCGATCTGCTCTTCGGCGGCGGCCATGCGTCGGGCCAGGGCCTTCTTCAGATCTTCCTTCGCCTTCTCGGCGGCGATGGTTGCCTCCTCGCGGGCGTGCTCGATGATCCGCTCGGCCTGCTCCTGTACCTCGCGCTGCTTGCGCTCATAGGAGGCGAGAATGGCCTGCGCCTCTTCACGCAGCGCCTTGGCCTCGTTCAGCTCCTGGCGGATGTTTTCCGCCCGCTGGTCGAGCATCGACAGCAGCTTGCCCGGCACCTTCAGATGCACCAGCACCCAGACGAAGATGATGAAGGCCAGCAGCGTTACCGTGGAGGTGTTGAAGAAGGAGAAGAACGGAACCTTCTCGGCCGCCATGGCCGGGCCTGCGGCCAGCGACAGCGTGAATGCCAGCTTCCTCATGATCCCAGCTCCTTCAGCCTGGCGTTCACCGCCGCGGTCACCGAACGCGCATCGGCCTTGCCGCCCAGAGCGGCCACGATTTCCTTCGCGGTATCGCGCGCCACTTCCTTGACCGCTTCCATGGCGCTGGCGCGGATCTCGGCGATCGCCTTTTCCGATTCGGCGGCCTTGGCGGCGATCTCGGCATCGGCCTTGGCGGTGGCAGCGTCCAGATCGGCCTGGATCTCGGCCTTGGCCTCGGCAACGATCCGGCTGGCCTCGGCGCGGGCATCGGCCAGCGCCTTCTGATAGGCCTCTTCCGCCTCGACCGCCTTTTGCTTCAGCTCTTCGGCGGCCGCCAGATCATTCGTGATCGTGTCCTGACGTTCGGCCAGCACCGAAGCGATACGCGGCAGGGCCAGGCGCGAGAGCACGAAATAGATCACCACCAGGGTGATCAGCAGCCAGAAGATCTGGTTGGGCCAGGTCGAGAAGTCGAGCTGCGGCATACCCGCCTCGGCGGCAGCTTCGGCAGCCTTGACGGCCTCTTCGCCCGCTTTGGTGTTCTCTGCCATGATGTCCTCCTTGAGAGCCCGGATATTACACCAGACGGGCCCGCGCCAAGGCCCGGCCCGCCTGGCCGCAAGGGCAGTTCCGAAGGATCAGACGGCGAACATCAGCAGAAGCGCAACGAGGAACGAGAAGATCCCCAGGGCTTCGGCAAACGCGATACCGATGAACATCGTGGCGGTCTGGCCGGCAGCGGCCGAGGGGTTGCGCAGGGCGCCCGAGATGTAGTTGCCGACCACGAGGCCCACACCCACGGCGGCGCCGCCCATGCCGGTGCTGGCCATGCCGGCACCGATGTATGCGCCCATTTGTACGATATCGCCTTCCATGTCGAGTTCTCCTTACGTTGGAATTGGCTGGATTGGTTGTTGTCCGTCGGGCCCGGCTCAGTGTCCGGGATGAAGCGCGTCGCGCAGGTAGACGCAGGTGAGAATGGCGAAGACATAGGCCTGGATGAAGGCCACCAGAGTCTCCAGCGCGAAGACGGCGGTGATCGCCAGGATCGGCGCCACTGCGCCCAGGCCCATCACGCCGGCGAAACCGGCGAACACCTTGATCACCGCGTGACCGGCCATCATGTTGCCCATCAGTCGGATGGAGTGGCTGACCGGGCGCACGAAGTAGGAAATCACCTCGATGATCGCGAGGACCGGCCGCAGCGCCAGCGGCGCCTGGCTGACCCAGAAGATCTTGAGGAATCCGAAGCCGTGCTTGTAGAGGCCCAGGAGCGTCACCCCGAAGAACACCAGAAGCGCCATGGTGGCGGTCACCGCCAGTTGCGAGGTGGTGGTATAGCTGTAGGGGATGAGGCCCAGGAAGTTGGCCGCCAGAATGAAGATGAACAGGGTCATCACATGGGGGAAATACTTCACCCCGTCCTTACCGGAGACGTCCTCGACCATCTTGTAGACGAAACCGTAAAGCAGTTCGGCCACCGACTGCACCCGGTTGGGCACGATGGCCCGTCCACGGGTGCCCAGAACCAGCAGCCCCACCACCGCGAGGATCGCCAGCCCCATCCACAGGGTGACGATCGTCGGGGTGTAGAAGGAAAACTCCTTGCCGCCGAACAGCGGCTTCACCACGAACTGCTTCATCGGGTGGATCTGCAGACCGGACACTTCGGTCTTGGTGAAGTAGCTGACGAAGAACATCACCAGGATGATCGCGATCAGCGCCAGGCTGGTCAGCGAGAACCTGCCCTGCTCCTGTTTCGCTTCGGCTTCCTGTTTCCCCGAGGCTGCTTCCGCCATCTTCGTATCCCCTTGACCTGCGACCTCAGCCGCCATTGTCGCCATCTTCCCGGCCGGTTCCGGCCTGTGCATCCTTCCGGGCCTCCCTGGCCGAACTCAGCATCACCCGCACCCCGGCCGCAAAACCCAGCAATATGAACAGCACCATGAAGACCGGCTTCGTTCCGAAAACGGAATCCAGCCAGTATCCGATGCCGAAGCCGATGACGATGCCCGTCACCAGCTCGATCACCATGCGCCAGGCCAGATGTGCCTGGGCGTGATGCTCTTCCATCTTCGAGGCGGGGGCCTTGCCCCCCTTCATCTCCCCGATCCGCTTCTCGAGCCTCTCGAGACGCTCCCTGTCGACCGGATCAACCATGATGAAGCCCCCTCGGACGGTCGGGCGGACACTAGGTTTGGCCGGTTTTGGAGTCAAGCACCTGAACGCGACGAGGAAATATGGGCAAGCGGTTGAATTGAAAGAATATTATTTTCGCCCGCCGGATTGAAGCCCGGGCGCCGGCGGCCCACGGCGTGGATTCCGCCACCGCCCCCATATTCAACCATCCGGTTGACGATCCCCGGGGGGCACGGCTATGCGGTAGCCATGGACAACCGCCTGGATGCCGTCTTTTCCGCGCTCGCCGATCCGACCCGGCGTGCCATCCTGCAGATGC
>JALSGY010000189.1 GCA_026982515.1 Paracoccaceae bacterium | reverse complement strand
CATCAGCATGGAGCAGGCCTCGGCAGGCTATGACGGCAGGCCGGTGCTGTCGCGGCTGAACCTGCGCATCGACCAGGACGACAGGATCGCCCTGCTGGGCCGCAACGGCGAGGGAAAATCCACCCTCTCGAAGCTGCTGGCCGGTCGGCTCGAACCTCTAAGCGGCAAGGTGACGCGCGCGGCCGGTCTGCGCACCGGCTATTTTGCCCAGCATCAGATCGAGGAGCTGCGCACCGACGAGACCCCCCTGCAGCACCTCCAGCGCCTGCGCCCCGACGAAGCCCCGGCGAAGCTGCGCGCCCGGCTGGCCGGATTCGGCCTCGGCGCCGATCAGGCCGAAACGACGGTGGCGCGGCTTTCGGGCGGACAGAAGGCGCGGCTGTCGCTGCTGCTGGCCACCATCGACGCCCCCCACCTGCTGATCCTCGACGAACCCACCAACCACCTCGACATCGAAAGCCGCGAAGCGCTGGTGGAGGCGCTGACCGAATATACCGGGGCGGTGGTGCTGGTGAGCCACGACATGCATCTGCTCAACCTGGTGGCCGACCGGCTGTGGCTGGTCCGCGACGGCCAGGTGGAGCCCTTCGGGGAAGACCTGGACGCCTACCGCAGGCTGCTGCTGGAAGGCACGCGCAGCCGCGCCCGCACCGCCCGGCCACCCGCCCCGCGCAGGCGCCCCTCGCGCGAGCGCCTGCTGGCCCTGCGCGCCGAGGTCCGCAAGGGTGAGGCGCGGGTGGAGAAACTTGCCGAGATGCGCGAGAAACTTGCTGCAAGGCTGGCCGATCCGGCGCTATACGAAGAAGACAGGGTCGGCGAGGCCGAAGTCTGGCAGCGCAAGTATGCCGAGGTGTCGGAGGCGCTCGAACGGGCCGAGGCGCTGTGGCTTTCGGCGCTGGAAAAACTTGAAAAGGCAGAGGGATAGCCTTGGAACTTGCGGCACTGATCACGGCCTTCGTCACCCTGCTGGTGGTGATCGACCCGGTCGGTCTGGCGCCGCTGTTCGTCGCCCTGACCCCGGATATGGATGCGCCCCGGCGGCGCGCCATCGCCCTGCGGGCCACGCTCACCGGCATGGCGCTGCTGACCCTGTTCGGCATCTTCGGGCAGTCACTGCTCGACATCATCGGCATTTCCATGCCCGCCTTCCGCATCTCGGGCGGGATGCTTCTGTTCCTGATCGCGCTGGAGATGCTGTTCGAGCGCCGCACCAAGCGCCGCGAGGACCAGGCCTCGCAGGCCGAGGACCATCCCGACGACGACCCCTCGATCTTCCCGCTCGCCACGCCGCTGATCGCCGGGCCGGGGGCGATGGCCACGATGATCCTGCTGGCCGGTCAGGCCGAAAACACGCTGCAGCTGGCGGCCGTCCTGCTGGTGATGATTGCGGTGGTGCTTACGGTGCTGCTGTTCTTTCTCGCCGCCGGGCTGATCGAGCGAGCACTGGGCGCGACCGGCATCCTTGTCGTCACCCGCCTGCTGGGCATGCTGCTGGCCGCCCTTTCGGTGCAGTTCGTCCTCGACGGGCTGCAAGGCGTCGGCCTGATTCAGGCCCTGGGCTGAAATCCCGCCGCAGGATCCCTATCTGCAGCCCACCGGAGGTGTCCATGGCAGGCGATGAAATTGCGAGGCTGATCTATCTGGTGCTGCTGGCTGCGGCAGTCGGCGGCTGGCTGGTGCTGGAAAACCGCGGCTCGTTGGGCAAGATGGCGCGCCAGGCCGCCGCCTGGGCGCTGATCTTCCTCGGGGCGATCGCCGCGGTCGGCCTGTGGTCCGACATCCGCGATACCGTCGCCCCTCGTCAGACGCTGGTGGC
The DNA here is from genome assembly GCA_026982515.1 of Paracoccaceae bacterium. Classification (GTDB taxonomy): domain Bacteria; phylum Pseudomonadota; class Alphaproteobacteria; order Rhodobacterales; family Rhodobacteraceae; genus S012-89. Next base: position 1,643 of record JALSGY010000189.1, on the reverse strand, counting down.
CAGCGGCACCATCGAGGTGCCCCGCGGCCCCGACGGGCATTACCGTCTGGTCCTGGAAATGAACGGAAAGCCGGTGGAATTCATTGTCGATACAGGGGCTTCCGACGTGGTCCTGACCTTGCGCGATGCGCGCCGGATCGGCATCGATACCGAGGCGCTGGTGTTCTCTGGCACCGCCTACACCGCCAATGGCGTGGTCCGCACGGCACGGGCCCGGGTTGGCGAGGTGCGCCTGGGCGATATCGTCGACCACGACCTGAGCGTCTCGATCACCGCGGGGGAGACGGACCTGTCGCTTCTGGGCATGAGCTATCTGCAGAAGTTCAGCCGCATCGAGATTGCCGACGGCCGGATGCGGCTGATCAGGTGATGCAGGCCGGCCGGTCAGGCCGATTCCGCCTGCTTGTGCCAGCGCCCCTCCCGCTGGGCCCAGTATTGCGCCTTGAGCCCGGCGCCGGTGAGGGTCCTCCACCGGCCGCGGGCGACCTCGACGGCCTGCGGGTCGTTGCCGTCGAACAGGATGCACACCCGGGCCAGGCCCTCGGCCTCCTGCGCGCTCACCTCGGCACCATCCACCGCCATCAGGCATTCGGCCCGGTTGGGATTCTCCGCCCCCGTGGTCAGCAGGATCGGCTGGTCGGCGTCGAATTCTCCGCCCGCCAGCCCATGGGCAAGGAAACTTTCGTCTCCCCCCAGCCAGAGCCGCTCGTCCAGCCAGGCCATGCGCTCGGGGCTGGTGCCGCGCACCAGCACCCGCCAGCCGGCCTGGCGCGCCCTGGACAGCAGCGTCGGCAGGGTCGCCTCCAGCGGCGAGGCCGTCAGGTGGTAGAAGAGCACATCACCCATGTTCTTCGTAAGTGTCGGCAATCAGCCGGTCGAGCGACAGCACCCCCCAGCCGGTGGCCCCCTTGGGCGCCAGTGCGCCGTCCTTGCCGATCCGTGCCACCCCGGCGATATCGAGGTGGATCCAGGGGGTTTCCTCCTTGACGAAGCGCTGCAGGAACTGCGCGGCGGTGACAGCGCCGGCCGGGCGGCCGCCGATGTTCTTCATGTCGGCGAGATCGGATTTGAGCAGCTTGTCATAGGCCTTGCCCAGCGGCATCCGCCAGGCGCCCTCGCCCTCGGCCCGGGCCGCCTTGAGGAAGGCATTGCTCAGCGCATCGCTGTTGGAGAAGACGCCCGCGTTTTCATGGCCCAGGGCGATGATGATCGCCCCGGTCAGGGTGGCCAGGTCGATCATCCCGGCCGGCGCGAAGCGCTCCTGCGCGTACCACAGCAGGTCGCACAGCACCAGCCGGCCCTCGGCATCCGTGTTGATCACCTCCACCGTGTCGCCCTTCATCGTCTTCACGATGTCGCCGGGGCGCTGGGCACGCCCGTCGGGCATGTTTTCCACCAGCCCCACGAGGCCCACCACATTGGCCTTTGCCTTGCGCAGCGCCAGCGCCTTCATCACCCCGGCCACGGTGCCGGCGCCGCCCATGTCCATGGTCATCTCCTCCATGCCCTGGGCCGGCTTGATCGAGATGCCGCCGGTATCGAACACCACCCCCTTGCCGACCAGCGCCAGCGGCCTTTCCCCCTTTCCGCCGCCCTGCCACTGCATGACGACCACCTTCGAGGGGCTTTCCGAGCCCTGCCCC
>JALSGY010000188.1 GCA_026982515.1 Paracoccaceae bacterium | reverse complement strand
GCAAGGGACATCGAACCGGCAATCAGGCCCAGCCCGATCAGCGCCACGCGGTCATAGATGATGCTCACCGCCTGTCCTCCTTGAACGCCGCGATGGCATGGGCCACGCGGCGGCAGCTTGCCTCGTCTCCGACCGTGATGCGAAGACAGTTCGGCAGCTTGTAGCCGGCCACCCGGCGCACGATTATTCCCTGTGTCTTCAGGTAGTCGTCGCAGGCCTCGGCCTCGGCCCGGTCCGCGAAGCGGGCGAGGATGAAATTGGTGTACGAGACATCCGAGGGCACGCCCACCTCGGCCAGCGCCTCGGCCAGCCAGACCCGCAGGCGGGCATTCTCGGCGCGGCATTTCTCGACGTGATCATGGTCGCGCACCGCGGCGGCGGCGGTCTGAAGCTGGGTTTCCGACAGGTTGAAGGGCCCGCGCACCCGATTGAGCACGTCGATGACCTCCTGCGGCCCGTAACCCCAGCCGATGCGCAGCCCCCCCAGCCCGTAGAGCTTGGAGAAGGTGCGCGTCATCACCACGTTGTCGCGGCTTTCCACGAAACCGGCGCCGCCGTCGAAACCCTCCACGTATTCGGCATAGGCGCCGTCGAGCACCAGAAGCGCCTGCGGCGGCAGCCCGCCGGCGAGGCGCGAGATCTGGTCGCCGCCGATCATCGTGCCGGTCGGGTTGGCCGGGTTGGCGATAAAGACAAGCCGGGTTCTTTCGTTGCAGGCGGCAAGGATGGCATCCACATCGACCACGCGCTCGCGCTCGGGCGCCTCCACGGGGGTGGCGCCGGCGGCCTGGGCATAGATGCGGTACATGGCAAAGCCATGCTCGGTGTGGATGACCTCGGTTCCCGGCCCGGCATAGGCCTGGCAGAGAAACGACAGGATCTCGTCAGAGCCCACCCCGCAGATGATGCGCGCGGCATCGAGCCCGTGTTCCTCGGCAATGGCCTGGCGAAGCGCGGCGTGATCGGAAGACGGATAACGGTGCAACTGGTGCACCGTTCGGGCAAAGGCCTCCTTCGCCCTTTCGCCGGGGCCGAAAGGGTTTTCGTTGGAGGACAGCTTCACCACGTCGTCGGCGCCCTCGACGTGGCTTTCCCCGCCCTGGTAGAGGCGGATATCCATGATCCCCGGTTGCGGCCTGATACTCGTGCTCATCGTAACTCCGTTCCCTTCGGCACGTTACTAGCCGGGGCGGGCGAACATGGCCAGCCACAATGCCCCGTACCACGGGGATGCGCGCGGGGCTGTTGCATAAGGGGAATAGGCGTTCAGGCAGCGCTGGAGGCCCCGCTGGCGCAGCCGCAGGAGATCTCGGGCGCGAAACGGGCGGCGTGGCGGGTGAAATCGCGCGACAGCGCGTTCACGCTGTCGATGATGTAGCGCACCGTCTCGTCACTCATCAGATAACCGAAGTTGAGCCGCACCCAGCCCGGCTTGTGCGCCAGCTGGCCCGAGAGGATCTCGCCGCGCAGCCGCTCCGAAAGCTCCCGGTCGATCCCCAGCAGCCGGTGCCCGTAGGGCCCGGCACAGGCGCAGCCGCCGCGCGCCTGGATGCCGTGGATATCGCTCAGCATCCGGGTGAACAGCTGCTCCGAAACCGGCCGGCCGGCCTCGTCGAGCACCAGGAAGGAGAAGATCGGCAGGCGCGGCGCATCGCGATGGCCCAGCAGCACCAGGTGCGGGTTGCCGGCCCAGCCGCTGCGCGCCATGGCCACGAAGCGCGCCTCGCGCTCGGCGATCGCCGCCTCGCCCACGGCCTCCTTGACGAGGAAGGCAAGGGCCGCGCGGATATCGCCGATGACATTGGGTGTCCCGGCCTCCTCACGCGCGGCCAGGTCATCGCAATAGTCCTGCCGCCAGGGCGAGACGAAGCTTACCGTGCCGCCGCCGGGCCAGCTGGGGGTGGCGCGGCGAACCGCCGAGCGGCGCACGATCAGCACGCCCGAGGCGCCGGGGCCGCCGGGAAACTTGTGCGGCGAAACCACCACGGCATCCTTCGGCGCATCCTCGCCCTGCATGTTGATCGGCAGGTAGGGGCCGGCACCCGCATAATCCCACACCGAAAGCGCGCCATGGGTCTTGAGCAGGCGGGTCAGAGGATCGGGGGCGGTGATGATGCCGGTCACGTTGGAGGCGGCCGAGAAACTGCCGATCTTCAGATCGGCCCGCGCGTGGGCGAGCAATGCGCGCTCCAGCGCGGCCAGATCCGGCCCGCCCTCCGGGCCTTCGGGGATTTCCACCACCCTGGCCCGGCTTTCGCGCCACGGCAGGATGTTGGAGTGGTGTTCGTAGGGGCCGATGAAGACCACCGGATCACGCGCCTCGTTCACCCCCAGCAGCGAGACCAGCCGGTTGAGCCCCGCGGTGGCCCCCGAACCGGCGAAGATCACCGCACAATCCTCGCCGGCATTGGTGAGGCGGGCGATCTCGGCGCGGGCCGCCTCGCGCAGGCCGGTGATGTAGCGCCCGCACCAGGAGGCTTCGGTATGGCTGTTGGCATAATAGGGCAGGACATGGGAGGAGACGAACGCCTCCACCTGGCTCAGCGCCCGGCCCGAAGCCACGTAATCGGCATAGACCAGCGGCACCGGGCCGTCGAGGCCGGGGATCATCGCGCCTTCCCCGATCACCCCCCGGCGGAGGGCATCCAGGGCATCGGGGGCGGCAAGCATCTTCTTGAAACTGTCGAGGGGCATGGCATCTTCTCCGTTTTGGAAAAAATATCCCCATAGTTGGCGGTGGTTTCATTATAAGATTTCTTGATTTTTCAATCATTATGTTGTCAAATGACCTTATGAATACCGGATTCATAGATCATATTGACCGAACCCTCCTGAAGGAACTGCAGCGCGACGCCTCGTTGTCTCAGCGCGCCCTTGCCGAACGGGCGGGCATCTCGCAAAACGCCTGCTGGCGACGGCTGCAGGCGCTGCGCAAGGCCGGCATCCTGCAGGGGGCAACCGCCCGGCTCGACCGCCAGAAGCTGGGGCTGGGGCTGGTGGTCTTCGTGATGCTGCGCACCCGGCATCACTCGGCCGAATGGCTCGAACGATTCCGTCGCCACGTGCTGACCATCCCCGAGGTGGTGGATTTCCACCGTATCGGCGGCGATTACGACTATCAGCTGAAGGTCGTCACGGCGGACATGGCCAGCTACGACAAGGTCTACCAGCGGCTGATCGAGGGGGTGGAGCTGGACTCCGTCACCTCCTACTTCGCCATGGAAGCGATTGCCGAGGGGCGGCCGCTGCCGCTGTAGACCATTTCCCCGGGGGCGCCGCCCCCGGACCCCCGAAGTATTTTCAGACAGAAGAAGAAGGGTCGCACACCGGTTAGCCCGCCACGAAAAAGGGCCGCGCCCCGCGGCACGGCCCCTGAAACCCATGGTGCGAAGGATCAGTTCTTCGCGTAGTATTCCACCACCAGGTTAGGCTCCATCATCACCGGGTAGGGCACGTCGCCA
>JALSGY010000187.1 GCA_026982515.1 Paracoccaceae bacterium | reverse complement strand
CCTATGACGCGGCCCGCGAAGCGGTCTATGTCAGCGCCCGCGAGAAGGGCGCCATCGGCTGGATCGACCTCGCCACCGGGCAGCTTTCGGTCGAGCCGGTCGGCCCCGAGCCCTACCACATGGCGCTGGCCGGCAACCGGCTGGTGATCTCCAGCGCCGAGGAAGATGTGGCCTGGACGGTCGACGTGACCAGCCGCAAGTTGATCTCCACCGTGCCCATCAGCGAACGCGGGCACCAGATGGCGGTTCTGCCCGAAAGCTGACGGCGCCAGCCGGCCCCGCGGCCCTTGGGGATGGAACCGCGGGGATGCGACGGGCAGCGAGGGGGCGGCCAAAGCCGCCCCCTTTCGCTGCCGCACCGTCACTGACGCGCCGTGCTTGAAAAGCCGCATCCGATCGGGCAACGTGGCACTTCAGGCGCATTTTCCGAAAGGTTCCCACCACCCCATGTGTTTTTCCGAGGCGGTCAGCATCTCGGCCGGCGGTGTCCTGCTCTTCGGCGGGGCCTACGCCGGCTACAAGGCCTGGACGGTCAACAAGCGCTACCTGCCGGTCTCGCTGATGCCGGTATTCGCCGGGTTGCAGCAGCTGGCAGAGGGCTTCGTGTGGCAGGGGATGACCGGCGGCAATGCGCAGATGGTGGAAACCGCGGCGCTGGTCTACATCTTCTTCACCTGGTTCATGTGGCCCTTCTGGATACCGCTGTCGGTCTATGTGCTGGAACCGAAGGAAAGCCGGCGAAAACACCTGTTCTGGATGTTCTCGCTCACCGGGCTGATCTTCGGCATGATCCTCTACGTGCCGCACCTGATCTGGCCCGAATGGGTGGATGTCACCATCAACCGCAACTCGCTGGCCTACGAGGGCACGATGCTGCTCGATTTCCTCATGCCACGCAGCGCCACCAACCTGCTGTATCTCATCCTGATCATCGGCCCGCCGCTGATGTCGCGCTACCGGCACATGCGTTATTTCGGGCTGACGCTGATCGCCGTCACGCTGGTGGACTTCCTGTTCCTGCGCTACGCCTACATATCGTTCTTCTGCCTGCTGGCGGGGCTGGCCACCATCCACCTGATCTACATCATCTCTCGCAACCACTGCCGCCACGAATGCCCTCAGCTGTTTGCCTGAGCAAGACCGCTCAGCCCAGCGGGTAGCGGGCCAGTTCCCGGTGGCGGGCGCCCTCGGGATGCAGGAGGGATTCGTAAAGCACGAACGAGGTGACGGGAAACGGCCCGGCGCGGAACCCGGCCCGCTCGGCCACGAAACGGTTCAGCAGTTCCAGCTCGGGCGGCCCCATGCGCGGGCGGAAACGGGCCAGCGTTACATGAGGGCGGAACCTCTCGCGCGGAACCGGCAGGCCGGCCCGGCGCAGCGCTGATCTGACCTGCCGGGCCAGCCCCTCCAGCGCCTTCTCGGCCTCGACCCCGGCAAACAGGATCGAGGGGGTATCGCCCCCGAAACTGCCCAGCCCCTTCAGCCGCAACCCGAAAGGCGGAGCTTTCAGGCGGGACAGCTCGTCGTGCAGGTCCTCGATCCGCTCCTGCGGGTGCTCGCCGGCGAAGGCCAGCGTCAGGTGCATGGTATCGCGGCCCATTGCCCGGCCCACCGGCAGCCCCGGCTGCAGCGCCTCGAGCGCATCGAGAACATCTTCCGGCAGATCGAGGGCAACGAATGCACGCATCGCAGCTCCCCCTGCCCGGCTAGCCAGCCTCCTGCGCGTAGTCTTCCACCGGCGGGCAGGTGCACATCAGGTGGCGATCCCCCCAGACGTTGTCCACCCGCCCCACCGGCGGCCAGTACTTGTCGATCCGGAAGGCCCCCCGCGGGAAACAGGCCTGCTCGCGGGAATAGGGACGGTCCCATTCGGCAACGAGATCTTCAACCGTGTGCGGGGCGTTCTTCAGCGGGTTGTTCTGCGGATCGGCCTCGCCCTTTTCGATGGCGGCGATCTCCTCGCGGATGTGCAGCATCGCCTCGCAGAAACGGTCCAGCTCGGCCTTGGTCTCGCTCTCGGTAGGCTCCACCATCAGCGTGCCGGCTACCGGCCAGCTCATGGTCGGGGCATGAAATCCGTTGTCTATCAGACGTTTGGCGATATCATCCACAGTGATGCCGGCGCTTTCCGCAAAAGGGCGGGTATCCAGGATGCACTCATGCGCCACGCGCCCGTTCTTGCCCTTGAACAGCACGTCATAGGCCCCCTCCAGCCGCTTGGCGATGTAGTTGGCATTGAGGATCGCCACCTTGGTGGCATTGGTCAGCCCCGCCCCGCCCATCATCAGGATGTAGGCCCAGCTGATCGGCAGGATCGAGGCCGAGCCGTAGGGCGTGGCCGAAACCGGGCCGGTATGGCCGCCCATCTCCGGGTGGCCGGGCAGGAAGGGTGCGAGATGCGCCTTCACCCCGATTGGCCCCATGCCGGGTCCGCCGCCGCCGTGCGGGATGGCGAATGTCTTGTGCAGGTTGAGATGACTCACGTCCGAGCCGATCTCGCCCGGCCTGGCCAGCCCCACCAGCGCATTCAGGTTGGCCCCGTCCATGTAGACCTGGCCACCGAATTGATGGGTGATGTCACACACCTCGCGCACCGTTTCCTCGAACACGCCGTGGGTCGAGGGATAGGTGATCATGCAGGCGGCGAGGTTCTCGCCGGCGGCCTCGGCCTTGGCGCGGAAATCCTCAAGATCGATGTCGCCGTTCTCGGCCGACTTGACCGCCACCACCTTCATCCCCGCCATCTGCGCCGAGGCCGGGTTGGTGCCATGGGCGGAAACCGGAATCAGGCAGATGTTGCGGTGCCCCTCCCCGCGCGAGGCGTGCCAGGCCCGGATCGTCAGCAGCCCGGCATATTCGCCCTGGGCGCCCGAGTTGGGCTGCATCGACATGGCGTCATAGCCGGTGATCTGGCACAGCCGGGCCGAGAGATCCTCCAGCAGGTGCCTGTAGCCCTCGGTCTGATCGGCTGGGGCGAAGGGGTGGATGTTGGCGAACTCGGGCCAGGAGATCGGCATCATCTCGGCCGCGGAGTTGAGCTTCATGGTGCACGAACCCAGCGGAATCATCGCCCTGTCCAGCGCGAGATCCCGGTCGGCCAGCCGGCGCATGTAGCGCATCATCTCGGTCTCGGCCCGGTTCATGTGGAACACCGGGTGGGTGAGGTATGCGCTCGTGCGGCCCATCTCGGGGGGAAGGCGGTGGTAATCGGCAGGAAAGTCGTCGCGCGAGTGGTTCAGCCCGAAGGCGCGCCAGACGGCCTCCAGCGTCGCCGGGCGCACGGTTTCATCGAGCGCGATCCCGATCTTCGTCTCGCCCACCTTGCGGAAGTTGATCCGCTCGCGCCGGCCCGCCTCGAGGATCACCCCCTGCAGCGCGCCCACCTCGATGGTCATGGTGTCGAAGAAATATTCCGGCTCCACCTTGTAGCCCCCGGCCTCCAGCCCGCGCGCCAGGCGGCC
>JALSGY010000186.1 GCA_026982515.1 Paracoccaceae bacterium | reverse complement strand
GCCAGCCATGCCCAGAGCTACGAGCCGCTGATGGAATGGCCCGTTCTCATCGAAGGCACCAGGAACATGCCGGTGATCTGGCTGGTGGCGCTGGTGGCCAGCGCCCTGGCGGCGCTGGTGATCGGGGCGCTCTCGCTGCGCACGTCGGGCGTGTATTTCATCATGATCACGCTGGCGTTCGCGCAGATGCTCTACTACTTCACCATCAGCTGGCCCGCCTATGGCGGCGAGGACGGGCTGTCCATCTATTTGCGCAATTCCTTTCCGGGGCTCGATACCCTCGATCCGATCCAGTTCTTCGCGATCTGCTACGCGATCCTGCTGGTGGCGTTGTTCCTTGCCAACCGGCTGGCGAAATCGCCCTTCGGGCTGGCGCTGGCCGCGGCCCGGCAGAATGCCGCGCGGGTCGAGGCCGTCGGCATCCGGCCCTACCGGGTGCGGCTGGTGGCCTTCGTGATCTCGGCCGCGCTCACCGGGCTGGCCGGGGCGCTGTTTGCCGATCTCAACCGCTTCGTCAGCCCCTCGATGTTCGGCTGGAACATCAGCGGAGAGATCATGGTGCTGGTGATCCTGGGTGGTGTGGCACGGCTGTTCGGGCCGGTGGCCGGGGCAGCGCTGTTCATCCTGCTGGAAAACGTGCTGGGCGGCTTCAGCGAGTACTGGCAGATCTTCCTCGGGCTGCTGCTTCTGGGGGTGGTGCTGTTTGCCCGCGGCGGGCTGGTGGGGCTGCTTGCCGGGCGAGAGGCCACCCATGACTGACCCGGTGCTGGAGATACGCGACATCCACAAGGCCTTCGGCGCGCTGAAGGCCAGCGACGGGATCAGCCTCGCTCTGCGCAAGGGCGAGATCCATGCGCTGATCGGGCCGAACGGGGCGGGCAAATCCACCCTGATCCAGCAGATCGCCGGCAGTTTGCGCCCCGATTCCGGCACCGTGCATTTTCTGGGCCGGGACGTGACCTCCCTGCCCGCCGCCACGCGCGCCCGGATGGGCCTGGCGCGGACCTTTCAGATTTCCTCGCTGGCGATGGAGTATACCGTGCTGCAGAACCTCGTGCTGGGGGCGCTGGGGGCGCGCGGCAGGGTATTTCGCTTCTTTCGCCCGGTGATGCGGGACGGCGCGCTGCTGGAGGCCGCCCACGAGGCCATGTCGGCGGTCGGGCTGGAGGATCTGGCCCGCACCCGGGTAGCCGATCTTTCCCATGGCCAGCGCCGGCAGCTCGAGGTGGCGGTGGCGCTCGTCCTCAAGCCCCGGGCCTTCCTGATGGACGAGCCGATGGCCGGGCTGGGGCTGGAGGGCTCGCGGCAGATGACCCGCTTTCTCGACGGGCTGCGGGCCGAGGCGCCGATCCTGCTGATTGAGCATGACATGGATGCCGTCTTTGCCCTGGCCGACCGGATCAGCGTGCTGGTCTACGGCCGGGTGATCGCCACCGGCACACCGCAACAGATCCGCGCCGACAGCGAGGTGCGCCGCGCCTACCTGGGCGAGGAGGACACGGCATGAGCCTGCTGGAGCTGTGCGCCGTCACCGCCTTCTATGGTTCCTCTCAGGCGCTTTTCGGGGTGGATCTTGCCGTGGAAGAGGGCGAGGTGGTGGCCCTGATGGGCCGCAACGGCATGGGCAAGACCACCACGATCCGGGCGATCTGCCGGCTCATTCCCATCCACGAAGGCACGATCAGGATGGGCGGCCGCGACATCCGCGCGCTGCCCTCCTTTCGGGTGGCGCGCATGGGGGCAGGGCTGGTGCCCGAGGGCCGGCGCTGCTTTCCCAACCTGACGGTGGAGGAAAACCTGCTGGCCGCCGCCCGCCCTGGCGAATGGGACATGGCCCGGGTGATGCGGCTTTTCCCGGCGCTCGCGCCCCGCCGCGGGCAGATGGCAGCCTCGCTTTCGGGCGGCGAGCAGCAGATGCTGGCCATAGGCCGTGCCCTGATGACCAACCCGCGGCTTCTGCTTCTGGACGAGGCCACCGAGGGGCTGGCTCCGGTGGTCCGGCAAGAGATCTGGGCGGCGATATCGCGGCTGAAATCGGAAACCGGGCTGGGGATCGTTCTGGTGGACAAGTCATTGCGCGAGCTGCGCGCGGTTGCCGATCGCGGCGTGATCCTGGCGCGCGGGCGCACGGTGTGGGAGGGCGGTTTCGACCATCTCGATGAAGAGCTGACCAGCCGTTATCTGGGCGTGTAACCGCCGCCGAAAGTGGCGGTTACAGGCCGGGGGCGGTAATGGACGCAGGGTGAAATGCGGCGGCGGTGCGGAGGAGCATCCTCGTGTGGGGAAGCCGACCGCCAGTCACCGGGAGTCGCTCAGCCAGTCTTCTTCGTGGATGTGATCCGTCGGCCTTTCGCGCCCCATGTAGCAGCGGATGTGGAATTCTCCGAAATGCAGGCTGAGCCGGGTTTCGGGCATCTCGCGGCCCAGACGGGCGCAGGCTTCGGCGAGAATGTCCTCGATCCGCTCCTGCATCTCCGGCACCCGCGAGAGATCGCTTTCTCCAGGCCGGGCCCAAGGGGCGATGTTGCTGATCAGCAGCTCGCTCTTGCCGCGCAACTCGGCCAGGCGGATGGCCTCCTGCAACTGGCCCAGGGCCACGTCATGGTCCTCCCGGGTCAGATGGCGGCCATCCATGTACATGGCATGGGGCGTGCTGTGGAACATCGGTTCACCATGGCCGTGGCGGGCGGGTCTTGCGGGATCCGTCGGCATTCCGGCGAGGGAAGCCGGGCTCGCGGAAAGGGGCGAGAGGGTCTCGGCTTGTCGCATCACGGTCTCCTTTGGCGTGCTGCAATTGCGGATTGTGCAACCCTGAGGGAAATCCTGTGTGGACAATATGTCATAATTAAGGCGCAGCTTTTCCAAGGCCCGCGGAGGGTGGCTTTTCGCTGTCGCCAGACCTCCGCGGGCGGATGAAGCCGGGAAGCAGGGCGGAGAAGGACAGAAGTGCCGCAGACCGAACATCCCATTTCAGGGCTTGCCCGCCGAATGGGGCCTTGCCCGGAAAATGCCGGAAAAATGTCCCGTTGTCGGCAAGGGTTTGCCTCGTTTTCGACATCTGGGTGCAACAGTGTCTGGAATGTGCAGAGATTGTGTGGCGATTGTGGCGGTAATGATCGGCAAACAGTTCGTGAACGGAGAGGACGAGACCATGACGGACCTTTTGGAAAAGGCACGTGCCGGGCGTACCAATGCCCTCGCCGGCCTTGCAGCCAGCATCGCAGACACTTCGGGCGCCGGCAGTGCAGATATCCGGTTCAGGGCCTCCGCTCGCGCTGACACCGTCACCTTCATCTCGAGGCGCACCCGGTCGGGAGAGCCCCTGTTGCTTCACTGAACGTCCGCAAGCGGCAACAGCATGGGGAAACAGGCAGAAGCCCAGAGCAGGCAGGTCTCATGAGGCGTACAGGGCGTCCGGCCATGACAGGCCGGGCGCCCTTTCCCGTTGCCGCGGGCAGGGCGGCATTCGCGCTT
>JALSGY010000185.1 GCA_026982515.1 Paracoccaceae bacterium | reverse complement strand
ACGCGACGGCCCGCAGGGGTTGGTGACCGAATAGTGCCGCTCGAAGCTCACCGCCTCGTCGCAAAAGCGGCGAATGTTGGGAAGATCCACATGATCGGCAAGGGCGCCGTGCAGGCAATCGGCCCGCAGCTGGTCGATGATGATGAACAGGACTTTCCGGCCCTTCATGACAAGACTCCCCGATATGCGCCATGGTGACCGGAAAAACCCATAAGTCCACAAAAATGTGAGAGTATGTGGATTTTGCGGTCGATTTATCAACCTTTTTGTGGCTTTCTACGCAGAAACCATTATGGAATGGCGAGGAAGATGCCAGCAAAATCACCCTCCAAGACGCATCGGGCGCTGGAAGTGCTCGAGATGCTGCGCCGGGTCGGCGGGTCGGCCCGCACCAGCCATCTGGCCGCGGCGCTGGACGTGTCGGAGGAAACCATCCGCCGCACCGTCAAGAAGCTCTCGAAGGAGGGGCTGGTGGTGCGGGTGCACGGCGGCGTCTTCCTTGCCGAAGGGGGAGAGCCGGGCGCCCTGCCCAGCCGTCTGGGGCGCAACCGCGCCGCCAAGCGGGAAATGGCGCGCCTGGCCGCCGGCATGGTGAGCGACGGCGCCTCGCTGTTCATGGATGTGGGCTCTTCCACCGCCTATGTGGCCGAGGCGCTGCGCAGGAAGGAGGGGCTGACGGTGGTCACCAACTCGATGACCGTGGCCCAGACGCTGATGGGCCACAACGGCAACCGGGTGTTCCTGGCCGGCGGCGAGGCGGCGGCCGGCATGGGCGGCTGTTTCGGGGCCACCGCACAGGAATTCGTCTGCCGCTTCCACACCGATCTGGCGATCCTCGGCGCCGATGCGGTGAATGCCGAGCGCGGCTTTCTGCTGAACGACTTCGCCGAGGCCGAGCTGACCCGCTGCTACATACGCCACTCGCGCCGGCGCATCATCGTTGCCGATCACAGCAAGTTCTCACGCACCGCCCCGGTGGTCGCCTGCGCGCCCGGCGAGATCGACATTCTTGTCACCGACCGACCGCCCCCGCCGGCCCTGGCCCGCGCCCTGGCCGGCTGGGAGGTGGCGGTTTCGGTGCCGGACGAGAAAAGGGCGGCCTGAGCGATGCCGGTGATCAATTTCATCATCGGCCTGGGCGGGGCCACCATGCTGCTGCTGTTCGCCGTGCGCATGGTCGGCACCGGGATCGAACGTGCCATGGGCCCCAGTTTCCGGCGGATGATCACCGCCCGCGAAGGCCGGCGCGTTTCGATGGCGGTGATGGGGGTGCTGCTGGCGGTCATCCTGCAAAGCGCCACCGCCACCGCCCTGCTGGCCACCGGCTTTGCCGCCTCGGGGCTGATCTCCTTCGCCGGCGGGCTGGCGCTGGTGCTGGGGGCCGATTTCGGCTCGGCGCTGGTGATCCAGATCCTCAGCTTCCGGCTGGAGTGGCTGATCCCGCTGCTCTTGGCGGTGGGGGGCTATCTGTTTCTGAAGGTGGAAAAACGCACCCTGCGCCAGGTGGGGCGGATCTTCATCGGCATCGCCCTGATCCTGCTGGCGCTGCGGCTGATCGGCGAGGCGGTGCATCCGATCCGCGAAAGCGCCTTCCTGCCGGCGATCTCGGGCTATCTGGCGCGCGATTTCGTCACCGCCTTCATCGTCGGCGCGGCGATCACCTTCCTGATGCATTCCTCGGTGGCGGCGATCCTGCTGGTGGTCACGCTGGTCTCGGTGGGGGCGCTGCCGGCGGCGGCGGGGGCCTCGGTGGTGCTCGGCGCCAATCTCGGCTCGGCCACCCTGCCGATTTGGCTGGGTCGCGGCATGGCACCGGCAGGCCGGCGCATCGCCCTGGCCAACCTTGCCCTGCGCGGGCTGGGCGCGGTGGTGGCGCTGCTGGTGATCAACCTCACCCCGGCGCTTTCGCTGTTCGACATCTTCCCCGAGGCCCAGCGGGTGGTTTCGGTGCACCTGACCTTCAACATCCTGCTGCTGGCCCTTGCCCTGCCCGCGGTCGGCCTGCTCGAGCGGCCGCTCAAGGCGCTGGTCCCGGATCTGCCCGACAAGGGCACTGATGCCTTCCGCCCGGCCAGCGCGCTCGACCGGAAGGTGATCGACAACCCCTCGCTGGCCATCGCCAGCCTCACCCGCGAGGTGCTGCGCATGAGCCAGATCGTCGAGGTCATGGCCCGTCCGGTGATGGAGCTTTACGAAAACTACGACCCCGAGCGCATCAAGGCGATCCGCGAGATGGACCGGGAGGTGAACGCGGCGCTTTCGGGCATCCGCCGCTATGCCGCCTCGATCCCGCGCGAAGCGCTGAGCAAGGAGGAAAGCCGGCGCATCCGGGCGCTGACGGAATATGCCATCAATCTGGAAAGCGCGGGCGACATCATCTCCAAGCGGCTGATGTCTCTGGCTGAGGAAAAGGGGCGCAAGCGCCTGAGGCTCAGCGCCGAGGGCTGGTCGGAGCTGCGGGCGCTGCACGAGCGGCTGATGCATAACATGGGGCTGGCCTTCAACGTTCTGGTCTCGGGCGATCTCGACTGCGCCCGGCTGCTGATCGAGGAAAAGGCCGAGATGGCCCGGCGCGAACGCAAGAGCCGCAAGAAGCACCTCAACCGGCTGCGCCAGGGGCTGGAGCAGAGCTTCGAAAGCTCCGATCTGCACCTCGAGACCCTGCGCTGGCTGAAGGATCTCAACTCGCAGATCTCGGCCGTGGCCTACCCGATCCTCTACCAGCACGGGCAGCTGCTCGAGACCCGCCTGGTGCATGACATGGACAAGGCCGGGATGGGCGGCGGCGCGGGCTGAGCGGGGGGCAGATCGCCCGCCGGTACACTCCGCCCTTGGCCGCGCGGCATAAATCCCCTACCGTTTTTCCAGTGGTGCGTCAGTTCAGGAAAGTCGCCCGAATGTCCGAAGGATTCGCCCAGGCTTTCAGAATGATCGCGGGACTGGACCGCGAACTGTTCGAGATCATCCTGCTCTCGATCCGGGTTTCCTTCACCGCGGTAGTGCTGGCGGTGCTGGTGGCACTGCCCTTCGGCGCGGTGCTGGCGATCGGCCGCTTTGCCGGCCGCAGGGCACTGATCGTGCTGATGAACGCGATGATGGGCCTGCCGCCGGTGGTGGTGGGGCTGGCGCTTTACCTGCTGTTCTCGCGCAGCGGGCCGCTGGGGGTGCTTGAGTTTCTCTATACGCCCACGGCGATGATCATCGCCCAGATGGTGCTGGTGATCCCGATCGTCGCCGCCATCTCGCGCCAGGTCATCGCCGACATGCATGCCGAATACGACGAGATGCTGCGCACCCTGGGGGCCAGCCGCCTCCAGATCCTGTGCACCATCGGGTGGGAGGCGCGCAACGCGCTGCTGACGGTGGCGCTGGCCGGGCTGGGGCGGGCGCTGTCGGAGGTGGGGGCGGTGATGATCGTGGGCGGCAACATCAACCATGTCACCCGGGTGATGACCACCGCGGTGGCGCTGGAAACCTCCAG
>JALSGY010000184.1 GCA_026982515.1 Paracoccaceae bacterium | reverse complement strand
GTCTGGGACAGCCCCAGCGACGCCGCCAACTCTTTCAGATTCATGCCTGAGCCTCAAATCGCTTTCAATTTCCGGCTGAAGGCAAGGTATTGCGGCTTTCCGATCAGGTCAAAGGCTTGTTGGAAGTTTTTCGTTTTTTCGCGATGAAAATCGTAAAAGTGACCGAAATAGCAAGTTCTGAATTGACAGAGGCCTTTCGATCCGTAACTGTTCGCGCGTCCAAAGCGCTTTGAAAACTTTTCTGGACACACGCCAAACCGCAGGGGCTCGCAGAGCCACCACTTGGGAGGAAACAAATGAAGATCACGCTATATTCCGGCGTCGCTGCCCTGGCCCTCTCCGCCAGTGCGGCCTTCGCAGACGGTCACCTCACCGGCCAGCAGCTGACCGTGTTCGGCCCCTGGCTCGGCCCCGACCAGGAAAACGTCGAGGCCGTTCTGGCCGAGTTCGAGCGCCAGACCGGCGCCGATGTGCGCTATACCGGCTCGGACAGTTTCGAGCAGCAGATCGTCATCGACGCCGAGGCCGGCTCGGCCCCCAACATCGCCGTCTTCCCGCAGCCCGGGCTTGCCGCCGACATGGCCCGGCGCGGCTTCCTGACCCCGCTGCCCGAAGGCACCGCCGACTGGGTGCGCGAAAACTACGCCGCCGGTCAGTCCTGGGTGGATCTGGGCTCTTACGCGGGGCCGGACGGCAAGAAGGATCTGTACGGCTTCTTCTACAAGGTCGATGTGAAATCGCTGGTCTGGTATGTGCCCGAGAACTTCGAGGATGCGGGCTACGAGATCCCGCAGACCATGGAAGAGCTGAAGGCGCTGACCGAGCAGATCGTGGCCGACGGCGGCACGCCGTGGTGCATCGGTCTGGGCTCTGGCGGGGCCACCGGCTGGCCGGCCACCGACTGGGTGGAGGATCTGCTGCTGCGCACCCAGCCGCCCGAGGTCTATGACGCCTGGGTGAGCAACGAGATTCCCTTCAACGATCCGCGCATCGTCGCCGCGATCGAGGAATTCGGCTGGTTCGCCCTCAACGACAAGTTCGTCGCCGGAGGCTCCGATGCGGTGGCCTCCACCGATTTCCGCGACAGCCCCAAGGGCCTGTTCAGCTCGCCCCCGCAGTGCTACCTGCACCGCCAGGCCAGCTTCATCCCGGCCTTCTTCCCCGAGGGCACCGTGGTGGGTGAGGATGCGGATTTCTTCTACTTCCCGTCCTATGCGGAAAAGGATCTGGGCAACCCGGTTCTGGGTGCGGGCACCGTCTGGGCGATCACCCAGGACAGCGAGGCGGCGCGCGAGCTGATCAAGTTCCTGCAAAAGCCCCAGGCGCATGAGATCTGGATGGCGCGCAAGGGCTTCCTCACGCCGCACAAGGGCGTCAACACCGACGTGTTCGGCGACCCGACGCTGAAGAAGATGAACGACATCCTGCTTGGCGCCACGACCTTCCGCTTCGACGGCTCCGATCTGATGCCCGGCGGCGTCGGCGCGGGTTCGTTCTGGACCGGCATGGTCGATTACGTCAGCGGCAAGCCGGCGCAGCAGGTGGCCGACGAGATCCAGGCCTCCTGGGAGGCGCTGAAATAATCGCGCCAATGCGATGAAATCCGGCCTTCGGGCCGGATTTCCCCTTGAATTCCGGCACCGCCGCGGCACCACTTCCTTCATCAACGGGGGCTTGAGATGAATCCGGCAATGCAGGCCATCGTGACGATCCTTATCGGTGTCGGTGGCTGTGTCGGCTATTTCTGGTTTTCCAACCTGCTGCTGGACAAGGTGCTGTTCCCGCCGCGCGGGCCCTCTGCCGGGCGCAACATCAACCGCGCCAACATGATCCGGCCCTGGCTGTTTCTCTTTCCCGCCCTTGCCGCGCTGGGGCTCTACCTGGCCTATCCGGTGTTCGAGACGCTGCGCCTGTCGCTGACCGAGCGCCTGCCCGGCGGAGGATACGCCTGGGTGGGGCTGGCGAACTACCGCCAGATGGCCGCCGAACCGAAGTTCTGGGAGGCGATGCGCAACAACATGCTGTGGCTGATCGTGGTGCCCGCCGCCGCCACCGGCTTCGGCCTGCTGGCCGCCCAGCTCACCGACCGCATCGGCTGGGGCAATATCGCCAAGTCGCTGATCTTCATGCCGATGGCAATCTCCTTCGTTGGTGCAGCAGTGATCTGGAAGCTGGTCTATGACACCCGCCCCGCCGGGCAGGAGCAGATCGGCGTGCTCAATGCGGTGTGGCTGACCTTCGATGAGGGGCCGGTGTCGTTCATCGTGCTCAAGCTTCTGCCGGCACTCGTGCTGCTGGTCTTTTCCGCCCTGCTGGCCTGGGGCGCATGGCTTGCGCTGCGCCCGGTGCTGGGCAGGCGCGAACGCGCCGGCGCGCTGGCGCTGCTGCTGCGGGCGGGCTTTGCGCTGGTGGGGCTGTGGCTGGGCTGGGTGCTGCTTTCGGCCATTCCGCCGCTGTTTGCCGCCCGGCTGCCCTTCGGCCAGCCCCAGACCTGGCTGACCATCCCGTTCTGGAACAACTTCTTCCTGATGATCGTGCTGATCTGGATCCAGACCGGCTTTGCCATGGTGATCCTTTCGGCCGCCCTGCGCGGCATCCCCGAGGAGACCATCGAGGCGGCGATCGTCGATGGCGCGGGACCGCTGCAGATCTTCTTCCGCATCAAGGTGCCACAGATTGCCGGCACCATCGTGGTGGTCTGGACCACCATCACCATCGTGGTGCTGAAGGTGTTCGATATCGTCTTCGCCATGACCAACGGCCAGTGGCAGACCCAGGTGCTGGCCAATTACATGTATGACAAGCTGTTTCGCGCCGGGGACTGGGGGGTGGGCTCGGCCGCGGCCATGGTGATCATGGCCTTGGTGCTGCCGATCCTGGTGTGGAACGTCTGGAACGCCCGCAGGGAGATGCGCTGATGGAGGGGATTGCCGGGCGCAAATCCGCGCTGAGCTGGGCGGTGCACATCTCGGTGCTGGCCCTGGTGCTGCTGTGGCTGTTTCCCACCGTGGGGCTGTTCGTTTCCTCCTTCCGCACCACCGACCAGATCGCCACCTCGGGCTGGTGGAAGGCGCCGTTTCCCTCGATCCAGAACCTGACGCTGCGCGCCGCGCCGCCCTCCGAACAGGTGCAACAGGGCGATCTGTGGGTAATCGAGGGCAACCTCTTCGAAGAGGGCAAGACGGTGAGCGTCTCGCGCTTCGGGGTGTCCTCGAAGGATCCCACGGCCTATGCCGCCGGCGAGGTCGCGCCGCTGCGCAAGGGCGGCGAGGTAACGGTGGACGCCGCCGGCAACTACCGGATGACCAATACCGAGCCGTTCACCGGCAAGCGCGGCCAGCGCATCTTCGTCACCGCCAAGGTGCCGCCGGAGTTCACGCTGGCCAACTATTACAAGGTGCTGTTCGACCCCAAGAACCGCGAGGGCATGGCCAGGGCCTTCTTCAACACCCTGACGGTGGCGATCCCGGCCACGGTGATCCCGATCCTGATCG
>JALSGY010000183.1 GCA_026982515.1 Paracoccaceae bacterium | reverse complement strand
TCGAAGAGGATCTTCATGTCCTCCACCGAATCGATGGCCACCCCGGCCTTGCCGACATCGCCCACCACGCGGGGGTGGTCGCTGTCATAGCCGCGGTGGGTAGCCAGGTCGAAGGCCACGGAAACCCCCTGCTGGCCCGCCGCCAGCGCCTTGCGGTAGAAGGCGTTCGATTCCTCGGCGGTGGAAAAGCCCGCATACTGGCGGATCGTCCATGGCCGGCCGGCGTACATGGTGGCGCGCGGGCCGCGCACGAAGGGCGCCAGACCGGGCAGGGAGTCCACATGCGCCAGCCCCTGCACATCCTCGCCGGTATACAGCGGCCTGACGTCGATGCCCTCCGGCGTATGCCAGGTGAGGCTTTCCAGCGGCCGCCCGCGCAGCTCCTTTTCCGCCAGTTTCTTCCACTTGTCGATGCCGCTCATGACGCATCCCCCATCCGGTTGGCCGGCACGGGCAACTTCCCCGTGACATTGCCGGCAAAACACTTCGTATTTCCCGCAAACCGCCCTATATCGATCAGGAACGGAGACAGCATGAAATCACTCTTGGCACTTGTAATCGCTACGATGATCGGTTTACCCGCTCTGGCCCAGGAGGCGGGCGATCCGCCGCCGCCCGCGCAGGAGCCGGCCAAGCCCGCCCTCGACATCCGCGACGCGGCGGAGGTCACGCTTGAGGAATTCCTCTGGGTCAAGCGGCTGCTGATCGTCTTCGCCGATACCGAGCGCGACCCGTCCTTCCGCAAGCAGATGGAATTCATCCTCGAACGCCCCACCGATCTGATCGAGCGCGACGTGGTGGTGATCGTCGATACCGACCCGGCCAACCCTTCGGCGGTGCGCCGCAAGCTGCGCCCGCGCGGCTTCGGTTTCGTGCTGATCGGCAAGGACGGGGTGGTGGCGCTGCGCAAGCCCTCGCCGTGGGAGACACGCGAAATCGCCCGCACCATCGACAAGATGCCGCTGCGGCTTGATGAAATCCGCGCCCGCAAGGCCGCGCAGCAGCAGGAAGCGCGCTGAGGGCTCATGGCGCGCGGCCTCCGGTGCCGGGGCCGATCAGCCGCACGCCCGCCAGCGCGCCTTCCTCCAGCGCCCGCACCTCGGCGGCGAAACGCGCCTCCATCATCGCCCGCTCATCGGGGGAGAACGGCTCGAAGGGCGGCGATTCGCCGTTTTCCTCCGCCTGCAGCCTTTCGCGCAGTTCCTTGCCGGAAAGCCCCGGGCATTCCTCGCGCAGCCGCAGCCCCCGCGCCAGCGCCTGCACCGAGGGGCGGGCGTTGACCGGGCCTTCGGGCAGGCGCATCCGCCCAGCCACCGGGCCAAGCATCCGCGCCAGCACGCCGGGCAGGATCTCCGGCGTGCGCCCGTGCACCCAGACGAACACCGGGCTCTCGGGCAGGGCGGCACGCAGATCGGCCAGCACATCGCACCAGCCCCGGCGCGAGACGGCCAGCTCCTCGCGCAGGTCCCCGAACGCGGGAAGATCGTTGCGAAGCGCCGCGAAGGCATAGGCCGAGGCCCAGTAATCGGCATAGCTGCGGATCGTGAAATGCACCTCGTCCGGCGGCCGGGGGAAAAGATCGCGGATCACCGCCACCCGCGCCCGCGCCCTGGGATAGAGCGCCCGGCCGCGCAGGTTGCCCACCATGCTGCCCGGCAGGTTCTCCTCGCTGACCACAAGCCGCCGCATGCCACGCTCTTGCAATGCGCGCATGTCCCTGCGCACCCCCTCCCGGATCCGCTGCATCTGCCGGGCGGCGCGCGCATCGGTCTCAGACTGCCCGGCGATGGTGAAGAAGGCGTCGAGCCCGCGTTCGCGCGTCACCTTCGGCCCCCAGAACGCCAGCCCCGCCCGCGCCAGACGGCCGGCGTTGCGGCTGCACGCCTGCTGCAGCGCGGTGGTGCCCGTGCGATGGGCCCCGAGATGCAGAACGAACTCCACTGTCCGGCCTCGCCTATTCGAACTCCATGATCACCTCGTCCACACCAAGACTGTCGCCGGGGGCGGCGTTGATCTTCGCCACCACGCCCCGGCGCTCGGCGCGCAGGATGTTTTCCATCTTCATCGCCTCGACGGTGCACAGCGACTGGCCCTCCTGCACCTCCTCGCCCTCGGCCACGTCCACCTTCACGATCAGCCCCGGCATCGGACACAAGAGCAGCTTCGAGGTGTCGGGGGGCTGTTTCTCGGGCATCAGGGCGGCCAGTTCCGCCTGACGGGGGGTGCGCACGTGGACCTTCACGTCGGCGCCGCGCAGCCGCACCCGGAAGCCGCCCGGAATCCTGGAGACCTTCATCACCAGGGGGCGTTCGTCCACATCGAGGATCGCCAGCGGCTTGCCCGGGGTCCAGTCGGACTCGACCCGCATCCTGCGGCCGTCCTCGAAGCGGATGGTGGCGCCGTCGGGATCGGCCTCGATGACAACCGGGAAATCCTCGCCCTGGGCCGAGACCACCCACTCGGTTCCCACCTTGCGTTCGTGGTTGTCCATCCGCCCCGAGATGCGGGCGCGGCGTATCTCGGCAACCCGGTACATGGCCACGCAGGCCGCCACCACCCGGCGCAGCAGCTCCCCGGGCAGGTCGATCCCGGCGAAACCTTCGGGATATTCCTCGGCGATGAAGGCGGTGGTGATCTCGCCCGAGACGAAGCGCGGGTGTTCCATCACCGCCGAGAGGAAGGGCAGGTTGTGGCCGATGCCCTCGATCTCGAAGGCATCGAGCGCGGTGCGCATGGCCTCGATGGCATGGGCCCGGTCCGGTGCCCAGGTGCACAGCTTGGCGATCATCGGGTCGTAGAACATCGAGATCTCGCCCCCCTCGAAGACGCCGGTATCGTTGCGCACCACATAAGCCTTGGTGGCCACCTCGGCGGGCGGGCGATAGCGCGACAGCCGCCCCGTGGAGGGCAGGAAGTTGCGATAGGGGTCCTCGGCATAGACCCGGCTCTCGATGGCCCAGCCGTTCAGGCGGATGTCCTCCTGGGCGAAGGGCAGCCTCTCGCCGGCGGCAATGCGGATCATCTGTTCCACCAGGTCGATGCCGGTGATCAGTTCGGTCACCGGGTGCTCCACCTGCAGGCGGGTATTCATTTCGAGGAAGTAGAAGTTGCGCGCGCCATCGACGATGAATTCCACCGTCCCGGCCGAGGTGTAGCCCACCGCCTGGGCAAGCGCCAGCGCCTGCGCGCCCATGGCGCGGCGTGTCTCCTCGTCGAGGAAGGGGCTGGGGGCCTCCTCGATGACCTTCTGGTTGCGCCGCTGGATGGAACATTCCCGCTCGCCCAGCCAGACCCCGTTGCCGTGGCTGTCGCACAGCACCTGGATCTCGATGTGCCGGGGCTGGGTGATGAACTTCTCGATGAAGATGCGGTCATCCCCGAAAGAGGAGGCCGCCTCGTTCTTCGAGCTGCGGAAACCCTCGCGCGCCTCCTCGTCGTTCCAGGCGATCCGCATGCCCTTCCCGCCGCCGCCGGCGGAGGCCTTGATCATCACCGGATAGCCG
>JALSGY010000182.1 GCA_026982515.1 Paracoccaceae bacterium | reverse complement strand
GGCGCTGATGTTCGAGGACTGGTCGGCCGAACATCCCCGCGCCACCTCCGAGGCCGATTACCGGCGCCCGGCGCTGCTGGCCGGGGCACGGCTGCCGGCCGATGCGGAACCATCCCTCACCGAGGTGCAGGCCGAGGCGATCCTGAACATGCGCCTGCGCGCCCTGCGCCGCCTGGAAGAGCTTTCCCTGCTCAAGGAGCGCGACACCCTGATGGAAGAGCGCGCCGCGCTGGAGGATCTGCTCGACAGCGACAGCCTGCAGTGGGAGCGGATCGCCGATGAGCTGCGCGAGACGAAGAAGACCTTCGGCCCCAACTACGAAGGCGGCGCCCGGCGCACCCGCTTCGCCGAGGCCGAAGAGGTGGAGGAGGTGCCGCTGGAGGCGATGATCGAGCGCGAGCCGATCACCGTGGTGTGCTCCAAGATGGGCTGGATCAGGGCCATGAAGGGGCACATCGATCCGGGGCAGAAGCTCAAGTTCAAGGATGGTGACGAGGGCCGTTTCATCTTCCATGCCGAGACCACCGACAAGCTTCTGCTGTTCGGCTCGAACGGGCGGTTCTACACCATTCCCGCGGCCAATCTGCCCGGCGGGCGCGGCATGGGCGAGCCACTGCGCCTGATGGTGGACCTGCCCAACGAGGCCGAGATCGTCACCCTGTTCATCCACCGCCCCGGGCGCAGGCTGCTGCTGGCGTCCTCGGCGGGGGACGGGTTCATCGCCGCGGAAGACGAGGTGCTGGCCCAGACGCGCAACGGCAAGCAGGTGCTCAACCTCCGCGAGGGGGTGCGCGCCAGGGTGTGCCGGCCGGTGGAGGGCGATCACGTGGCCTGCGTGGGCGAAAACCGCAAGGTGCTGATCTTCCCGCTGTCCGAATTGCCCGAGATGAGCCGCGGCAAGGGGGTGCGGCTGCAGAAATACAAGGATGGCGGGCTGTCGGACGCCACCACCTTCACCCTGGCCGACGGGCTCAGCTGGCATGATCCGGCTGGCCGCACCCGCACCCAGACCGACCTGCGCGAATGGCTCGGCAAACGGGCCGGCGCGGGCCGCATGGCGCCGCGCGGCTTCCCGCGAAACAACAGGTTCACCTGAGCCATGGCGCCCGGCGATCTCCAGACCGAATATGCAGGCCGAAGGGGGCGGCTGTTCGGCCTGGCGCTGCGCACCAGCCTCATGACGGTGCTGAGCCTGGGCCTCTATCGCTTCTGGATGAAGACCCGTCTGCGCCGCTTCTACTGGTCGGCCATCCGCCCCGGCGGCCACCCGCTGGAATATGTCGGCCTGCCGATGGAGAAGCTGCTGGGTTTCCTGATCGCGGTGGTGTTCCTCGCCTTCTACATCGGTATCGTGAATCTGGTATTGATGTTCCTGTCGTTTTCGCTTCTGTCCAGCAGCCTGTGGGCCTATGTGCTGTCCTTTCTCGGCATCCTGCCGGTCCTGTTCTACGCCCGCTACCGGGCGCGGCGCTACATCCTGGCCCGTACCCGCTGGCGCGGCGTGCGCTTCGGGCTGGAGCCCGGCGCCTGGGG
This sequence comes from Paracoccaceae bacterium, assembly GCA_026982515.1. Taxonomy (GTDB): domain Bacteria; phylum Pseudomonadota; class Alphaproteobacteria; order Rhodobacterales; family Rhodobacteraceae; genus S012-89. The sequence continues at coordinate 1,970 of JALSGY010000182.1, read as the reverse complement.
CTATGCCTGGCGGGCCATGGCGCATTGGGCGGTGACGATCCTCTCGCTGGGGATGCTGTGGCCGCGCATGACCTTCTGGCTGGAAAAATACCGCACCGACAGGACGTATTTCGGTTCCATGCCTTTCGTCCAGGGCGGCAACTGGAAAATGCTCTACCGCCCCTTCCTGCCGCTTCTGGCCGCACCCTTCCTGGGCGCCGCCGGGCTGGTGGTCGCCGATCAGAGCGGCCCCGCGCCGGGGACCGCCATCGCCGGGCTGGCCCTGCTGCTGGCGCTCTACGGGCTGGTCCACTACCGGGTGCACAGCCTGCGGCTGCTGACCGGCGCCAAGATGGTGGGCGGGCTGGGGCTGCGCGCCCGCCCGCGCCCGTGGCGGGTGCTGCGCATCTATCTGTTCGGCTACGGGCTGGCGGGGCTGGCCCTGCTTGCGCTGGGGCTTGTCCTGGGGGTTGCGCTTTCGGTGGTGATCGCGGGCATGCCGGGCATCGACCTGGCCGGGGACGATCCGTTCGCCACCGCTGCCGCCCTGCCGTTGTGGGCCTCGGTCATCCTCGGGGCCACGGCCTATTTCACGGTGTTCATCATGTGGTCGGTGCTGCGGCAGGTCTTCGTGACCCTGCCCCTGATGCGCCACTATGCCGAGACGCTGGAGATTACCGGCGCGCATCGCCTCATGGAGGTCGAGCAGCGCGCGCGGGACGAGTTCACCGAAGCCGAGGGTTTCGCCGAGGCGCTCGACGTGGGGGCCGCCATATGAGCCGCACCGTGATCCGCGTGGGCAACGAGCCGCCGGCCCTCGACGCATTCGCCGATTTCTTCGATGGCCGGCGCCCGGTGGCACGCCGCGCCGCCCTGAGCCTGGAGACATACCCCGGCGGGCGGGCTCTGGTCATCGCACCGCCCGGTCCGGACAGGCTGCTCTGGCCGCTGTCCGAGATCCGCCGCATCCCCGACCAGGCTGCCGACGACATCCTTGTTCTGGCCCGCCCCGGAGACCCTCTTTCGCGGCTGCTGGTCAGGGATGAAGCGGCACGCCGTGCCATCCTTGCCCTTTGCCACGATCTGGATCGCCGCCCGCCGGTGAAGGGCGCCGGGCGTCTGGTTGCCTGGTCCGTGGCGGCGGTGGCCTCGGTGGCGCTGATCGTCTTCCTGCTGGTGCCGGCGCTGGCCGACCGGCTGGCGGGCTTCATGCCGCCAGAGGGAGAGCGCGCCCTGGGCGATGCCACCTATCGCCAGATCCGCTCGGCGCTTTCCGAGGACGGGCTGGAGCCGCTGCCCGTGTGCACCGGTGCGGGCGGGGTAGCGGCGCTGCAGGCCTTGCAGGCCCGGATCGCCGGGCAGGTGGCGCTGCCCTATCCGCTGCGCATGGAGGTGCTCGATCATCCGATGGTCAACGCCTTCGCGCTGCCCGGTGGGCGCGTGGTGCTGTTTCGCGGCCTGATAGAGGAAGCCGCCTCGCCCGAGGAGGTGGCCGCCGTTCTGGCCCACGAGATCGGCCACGTGGCCGGGCGCGATCCGACCCGCAGCGCCCTGCGCTCGGCCGGGTCGATCGGGATCATCGGCCTGTTGCTGGGCGATTTCGCCGGCGGTGCGGTCGTGCAGCTGCTGGTCGACCGGCTCATCGAGGCCAGCTTCAGCCAGCAGGCCGAGGCCGCTGCCGACGCTTTCGCCCACCGGGCGCTGGCCGAGGCCGGCATCCGCCCCTCGGCCATGGCCGATTTCTTCGATCGTCTGCGCGCCACAGCGGGCGAGCCCGGCCCCATCGTCGCACATTTCCTTTCGCACCCGCAGATGGGGGACCGCATCGCTGCCGCACGGGCCGCCGACAGCCTGCTGAGCGGCCCGGCGCGTCCGGCCCTGTCTGCCCGGCAGTGGCAGGAGCTGCGCCGCATCTGCCGCTGATTGCCATGTGCCTCGCCGTGCGCTAGAGCATGATGCAACAGGAGATCTTCATGCCCCGCAGACTCGTC
>JALSGY010000181.1 GCA_026982515.1 Paracoccaceae bacterium | reverse complement strand
GCACGACCTCTCCAGCCTCAAGGTGCTGGGCACCGTGGGCGAACCGATCAACCCCGAAGCCTGGGAGTGGTACAACCGCGTGGTCGGCAAGGGCAAGGTGCCGATCGTCGACACCTGGTGGCAGACCGAGACCGGGGGCCACATGCTCACCCCCCTGCCCGGCGCCATCCCCACCAAGCCCGGCTCGGCTACCCTGCCCTTCTTCGGCGTGCAGCCGGTGGTGCTCGATCCGCAGACCGGCACCGAGATCACCGAAACCGAGGCCGAGGGCGTACTGGCCATCAAGGACAGCTGGCCGGGGCAGATGCGCACCGTATTCGGCGATCACGACCGTTTCGTGAAGACCTACTTCGCCGATTACAAGGGCTACTATTTCTCGGGCGACGGCTGCCGGCGCGACGCCGACGGCTACTACTGGATCACCGGCCGGGTCGATGACGTGCTGAACGTGTCGGGCCACCGCATGGGGACGGCGGAAATCGAAAGCGCACTGGTGGCGCACCCGAAGGTCTCCGAGGCGGCGGTGGTCGGCTTCCCGCACGAGATCAAGGGCCAGGGCATCTATGCCTATGTCACGCTGATGGAGGGCGAGGAATATACCGACGAGCTGCGCGACGAGCTGGTGGCCTGGGTGCGCAAGGAGATCGGCCCGATCGCCAAGCCCGATTACATCCAGTGGGCACCGGGGCTGCCCAAGACGCGCTCGGGCAAGATCATGCGCCGCATCCTGCGCAAGATCGCCGAGAACGACTACGCCAACCTCGGCGACACCTCGACCCTGGCCGACCCCTCCGTGGTCGAGAACCTGATCGAGAACCGCATGAACCGCTGACGGTTGCTCCCGGTGCGGGCCTCTCCTCTTCGGGCCCGTTCACCCCTGTCGGGCCGGTGTCCTCGCCGGCCCGTTTTTTTTGGGGCTTTCTGGCAATGCCTTGAAGCGGCGGGGTTTTCGCGGCGGAAAGCACGGAAATTGGAGTATTTCCGGACAGAAGAAGAGGCGGAAGCCCCTCAGTCGCCCAGCCGTGCGCGCAAATCGGTCTTGAGCACCTTGCCGTAGTTGTTCTTCGGCAGTTCTTCGATGAAGAACCAGGCGCGCGGGCGCTTGAAGCGGGCGATCCGCTCCAGGCAATGGGCCTCCAGTTCGCTTTCGCTCACCCTTGCGCCGGGGCTGCGCACCACGAAGGCCACCACCTCCTCGCCCCATTCGGGATGAGGCTGGCCCACCACCGCCGCCTCGGCCACGCCGGGGTGGCTCAGCAGAACCTCCTCCACCTCGCGGGGGTAGATGTTGGCCCCGCCCGAGATGATCAGATCCTTCGAGCGATCCTTCAGCGTAAGATAGCCGTCCTCGTCCAGCACCCCGATGTCGCCGGTCATCAGCCAGCCGTCCACCAGGGTTTTCGCCGTGGCCTCGGGGTTGTTCCAGTAGCCGGGCATCACCGGATCGCCGCGCACCATCACCTCGCCGGCCTCGCCGGGCGGGGCAAAACCGCCCGCCCCGTCTGAGATCGCCACCTCCACCGCCGATTGCGCCCGCCCCACCGAGCCCAGGCGCTCGCGCCAGCGCGGGTGGGCGCGCTCGGCCACATCCCGGCGCGACAGTGCGGTAATCGCCATCGGGCATTCGCCCTGGCCGTAGATCTGCACGAAACGCGGGCCGAACCACGCCACCGCCTCGATGATGTCGGCGTTGTACATCGGCCCCCCGGCATAGACCACCGTGCGCAGCCCCTCGCCGCGCCTGTCCGCCGCCCTGGCCTCGCGGGTCAGCCGCTGCACCATTGTGGGAGCGGCGAACAGGTGCACCGAGCCGAGGCGTTCGGCCAGATCGAGGATCTCGGCCGGATCGAACCCTCCCGAAGGCGGGAACACGTGCCGCGCCCCCTTGAGCACGTGCATCATGTTGTAGATCCCCGCCGCATGGCTGAGCGGCGCGGCATAGAGTGCCACATCTTCGGCGCGCACCTCGTCCACGTCGGCGAAGTAGCTCAGGCTCATGGCCATCAGCATGCGGTGGGTGATGATCACACCCTTGGGCTTGCCGGTGGTGCCGGAGGTGTAGAACAGCCAGGCCAGATCGTCCGGGGCACGCGGGGCCGGGGCCGCCACCCCCTGCCCTGCCCGCATTCGGGCAAAGCCCGCGCCGGCCAGATCCTCCACCGGACAATCCACCCCCGCCCCGGCCAGGGCCTCGGCCAGCGCGGAGGTGGCGAACACCAACTTCGCCCCCGAATCGCGCAGGATCCAGGCCGCTTCGCGCGGGTGCAGCTTGGCGTTCACCGGCACCACCGCCGCGCCCGCATACCACACCCCATATTGCGCGATCAGGTATTCCGGCACGTTCTTCGCAAACAGCGCCACCCGGTCCCCCGGCCCGATCCCGCGCGCCCGCAACGCTGCCGCCACAGAAGCCGCCGCCGCGTGGAAGCCGCCATAATCGAGCACCGCACGCGGGCCGGCAAACAGTGCCGGGCGCCGCCGCGCCACCTGCGCCGTCCGCATCAGCCAGTTGGAAAGGTTCATGCTCTTCCCCGCGCTACTCCTGCTTCTTCATGTCCGGAAATACTCTCGCCGAAGGCATGGCACGCCCGCAAGGGCGCAAAGCAATGCGGGCCCCGAAGGGCCCGCACCGCCTGCAGCAGGAATGCCGCCTATTTCAGTGCCAGATCGGTGATCTCGGAGGTCCAGGCGCCCTCGGGCTCCCTGGTGATCACCGGATCCGAGCCGCCGGCCAGCAGCGTGGCCACCGTGCGCTCGTAGTCGGCCGGATCGAGCGCCCCGCTGGAGCCCGCCGTGAGCTTGGCTATCTCGCCCATCATCCGCGTCTGGTGCTTCAGCGTCTGGGCACCGGTCTCGTCATATTCGAGCACGATCTCGGCCGCTTCCTCCTGGTTTTCCTCGGCCCATCTCCAGCCCTTCATCGAGGCGCGCACGAAGCGCACCAGCTCGTCCTTGAACTCGGGGTCGGCCAGCCTGTCCTCGAGCACGTAAAGCCCGTCTTCCAGCGTCGCCACGCCCTGATCCTCGTACTTGAAGGTAACCAGCTGCTCGGGCGTGAAGCCCGCGTCGATCACCTGCCAGTACTCGTTGTAGGTCATGGTCGAGATGCAGTCGGCCTGGCCCTGCAGCAGCGGATCCACGTTGAAGCCCTGCTTGAGCACCGTCACGCCCCCTTCGGAGCCGTCGGTGGGAATGCCCAGCTGGCTCATCCAGCTCAGGAAGGGGTATTCGTTGCCGAAGAACCACACGCCCAGGGTCTTGCCGGGAAAGTCGGCCGGGGTCTTGATCCCGGTATCGGCCCGGCAGGTCAGCATCATGCCCGAGCGCTTGAACGGCTGGGCGATGTTGACCAGCGGCAGGCCCTTCTCGCGGGCCGCCAGCGCACTGGGCATCCAGTCGATCACCACGTCGGCGCCGCCACCGGCCAGCACCTGGGTGGGTGCGATGTCGGGGCCGCCGGGCTTGATCGTCACGTCGAGCCCCTCTTCCTCGTAGAAACCCTTTTCCAGC
>JALSGY010000180.1 GCA_026982515.1 Paracoccaceae bacterium | reverse complement strand
TCGTGTGCGCGGGTGCACGGCGTGCCGGCATCGCCGCTCAGCTCGATGAGGTCGCGGATGGCCGAGATCGACAGGCCGAGGTCGCGCGCGTGGCGGATGAAGGCCAGCCGCTCCAGCCCCTCCTCGCCATAGCGCCGCTGGTTGCCCGCGGTGCGCTCTGGCTCGGGCATCAGCCCGGTCTGCTCGTAATATCGGATGGTCGGAACCTTCACCCCGGTACGCCGCGACAGCTGCCCGATCGAGTACATGCGCGTTTTCCCTTGAATCTACAGCCACTGGAGACATTAGGTGGGACACAGGCAGGATTCAACCGGGGCAGGCGCATGGCGGGGCACGGACATCACCATCACATAGACGCCAGGACGGGCGACCGCCGCGTGGCGCTGGCGGTCGGGGTCAACCTGATGCTTACCGTGGTGCAGGTGGTTGGGGGCATCCTGGCCGGTTCGCTGGCACTGATCGCCGATGCGCTGCACAACTTCTCCGATGCCATCGCCCTGATCATTGCCTTCGGTGCGCGCCGGATCGCCCGTCGTCCGGCCGATGCGGAAATGACCTACGGCTACGGCCGGGCCGAGGTGGTGGCGGCGTTGATCAACTACACCACCCTGATCGTGATCGGCCTCTACCTTGTCTACGAAGCGGTGATGCGCTTCATCGAGCCGCAGGGGGTGGACGGCTGGATGGTGGTGATCGTGGCCGGGGTGGCGCTGGTCGTCGACGTGGCCACCGCCATGCTCACCTTCACCCTGTCGAAGACCTCGGTGAACATCCGCGCCGCCTTCCTGCACAACGTGGCCGATGCGCTGGGCTCGGTGGCGGTGATCGTCGCCGGCACGGCCATCATCCTGTGGGACTGGCGGCTGATCGACCCGGCGGTCACCCTGCTGATTGCCGGCTACATCCTGTGGCAGTCCTTCGCCGAGATCCGCGGCGTGATCCGCATCCTGATGCTGGGCAGCCCGCCCGAGATCGACGCCACGAAGGTGGTTGCGCGGCTGCGCGGGATCGACGGCATCGCCTCGGTTCACCATGCGCATCTGTGGCAGATGGGCGAACACGAGCCCGCCTTTGAGGCCCATCTGGTGATCGCCGAGCCCGACTGGGAGCGCTCGCTGGCGATCAAGGACGCCGCCCGCCGCCTGCTGCTCGAGGAGTTCGGCATTCGCCACACCACCCTGGAGACCGAGGCCGACGGCGGCCCCGAGAGGCGCCCGCCGGTCTACGGCCACTGAGCCAGCGCGCTCTTGCACCAGCCCGCTGGACATCCCCCGCCCAGCGCGCTATGCCCCCGCTGATGACGCAAGGCTGCACATACCGCATCGCCCCCCGACGCCGACGCTCCCGCGTCTGACGCCGCGCGTCCCGCTGTGCTCGGCCGGCACACCACCTTGAAATCGTTGACTTGCCCGCCCGCCTTTGGCACCTGTTGGGCTTCCATTGATAGGACCATGCCAATGATCCCCCCCGTCTTGCCGACCTACAACCGCGCTCCGCTCTCCTTCGTGAAAGGCGAGGGCAGCTGGCTGGTGGAGGCCGATGGCCGACGCTTCCTCGACCTCGGCGCGGGCATTGGCGTCAATGCGCTGGGGCATGCCCACCCGGCGTTGGTGGCTGCGCTGACCGAACAGGCGGCGAACCTGTGGCACGTCTCCAACCTTTACCGGATCCCGGCCCAGCAGGCGCTGGCCGAGCGGCTGGTGGAGGAAACCTTCGCCGACACGGTGTTCTTCACCAATTCCGGCACCGAGGCGCTGGAATTGGCGGTGAAGATGACACGCCGGCACTGGCACGAGGCGGGCCAGCCCGAGCGGAGCGAAATCATCGCCTTCGAGGGCGCCTTCCACGGCCGCTCGATTGCCGCCATCTCGGCAGCCGGCAGCGAGAAGCTCACCGCCGGTTTCGGGCCGCTGCTGCCCGGCTTCCGCCATCTGCCCTTCGCCGACATGGCCGCGATCGAGGGCGCGATCGGCGAAACCACCGCCGCGGTGATCATCGAGCCGATCCAGGGCGAGGGCGGCATCCGGCCTGCCCCCGACGCCTTCCTGCAACGGCTGCGCGCGCTGTGCGATGCCACCGGTGCGCTCCTGATCTTCGATGAGGTGCAGTGCGGCATGGGGCGCAGCGGGCGGCTCTTTGCCCACGAATGGGCCGGTGTCGTGCCCGACATCATGATGGTTGCCAAGGGCATCGGCGGCGGCTTCCCGCTGGGCGCGGTGCTGGCCACCGAGGCCGCCGCCTCGGCCATGGTGGCGGGCACCCACGGCTCCACCTACGGCGGCAATCCGCTGGGCTGCGCTGTGGGGCTGAAGGTGATGGAAACCGTCTCGGATCCGGCCTTCCTGACAGAGGTGAACCGCAAGGCGGGGCTCCTGCGCCAGAGCCTCGAGGGGCTGGTGGCCGGGCATCCGCAGATCTTCTCGGAGATCCGCGGCCAGGGCCTGATGCTGGGGATCGTCTGCAAGGCGCCGAACACCGATGTGGTGCAGGCCGGCTACGACGAGCAGATCCTCACCGTCCCCGCCGCGGACAACGTGGTGCGTCTGCTGCCCCCGCTGACCATCGCCGAAGAGGAAATCGCCGAGGCCGCCGCCCGGCTCGACCGCGCCGCGCACCGTCTGCGCACCGGGACATGATCCTTCGACGTCTCGCAAATATCCCCGGGGTGAATTGCCCCCGATCCGATCGGGGGCAAGAGGGGCGGGCAGCCCCTCGCACCCCTTGCAAGAAAGACCTGACATGAATCACTTTCTCGACCTGCACAAGACCGATGCCGCCGCCCTGCGGGCCATCATCGATGACGCCATCGCCATGAAGAAGGCCCGCGCCGGCCGGCCGAGGGGCGCCCCCGATGACGAGCAGCCGCTGGCCGGGCGGATGGTGGCGCTGATCTTCGAAAAGCCCTCCACCCGCACCCGCGTCTCCTTCGATGTCGGGGCGCGCCAGATGGGCGCCCAGACGATGGTGCTCTCGGGTTCCGACATGCAGCTGGGCCATGGCGAGACCATCGCCGACACCGCCCGGGTACTCTCGCGCTACGTGGACATGATCATGATCCGCACCTTCGAGGAGGCGACGCTGCTGGAGATGGCCGAACACGCCACGGTGCCGGTCATCAACGGGCTCACCAACCGCACCCATCCCTGCCAGATCATGGCCGACGTGATGACCTACGAGGAACACCGCGGCCCGATCAGGGGGCGCAAGGTGGTGTGGTCGGGCGATGGCAACAACGTCTGCGCCTCCTTCCTGCATGGCGCCGGGCAGTTCGGCTTCGATTTTACCTTCACCGGCCCGCCCGCGCTGGACCCCGAGCCCGAGTTCGTGGAATTCGCCCGCTCGAAGGGCGTGAAGGTGGACATCGAACGCGACCCGCTCAAGGCGGTCGAGGGGGCCGATCTGGTGGTCACCGATACCTGGGTGTCGATGCACGATGCCCAGTCCGCCCGCGAGCGCCGCCACAACCAGCTGCGCCCCTACCAGGTGAACGAGCGTCTGATGGCTGCGGCCAGGCCGGACGCC
>JALSGY010000179.1 GCA_026982515.1 Paracoccaceae bacterium | reverse complement strand
CATGCGCGCGTGGCCCCGGGGCGCGGGGCGCTTCAGGCGGCCTTTCCCTCTTCCGCCGCCTGGCGCTGCCACATCGCCCGGTAGCGCCCGCCGCGGGCCAGCAGCTCTTCGTGGCGGCCGCGCTCGACGACCACCCCGTCTTCCAGAACGACGATCTCGTCGGCATCCGCTATGGTTGACAACCGGTGCGCAATGGTGATCACCGTGCGCCCCTGCCCCATTTCTCGCAAGGACTCCTGGATGTCGCGCTCGGTCTGGGTGTCCAGCGCGCTGGTCGCCTCGTCCAGCAGCAGGATCGGCGGGTTCTTCAGCAGCGTGCGCGCGATCCCCACGCGCTGTTTCTCGCCCCCCGAAAGCTTCAGCCCGCGCTCGCCGACGGTGGTGTCATAGCCGGCGGGCAGAGAGACGATGAAATCGTGGATCTTCGCCGCCCTGGCCGCGGCGATCACCTCCTCGCGCGCGGCCTCGGGCCGGCCATAGGCGATGTTGTAATAGATCGTGTCGTTGAACAGCACCGTATCCTGCGGCACCACCCCGATCGCCGCATGCAGGCTGTCCTGGGTAACGTCGCGGATATCCTGCCCGTCGATGCGGATCGCCCCGCCGGTGACATCGTAGAACCGGAACAGCAGCCGCCCTATGGTGCTCTTGCCCGCGCCCGACGGGCCGACGATGGCCACCGTCTGCCCCGGGTTCACGGCAAGGCTCACCCCCTTGAGGATCGGGCGCTCCGGCTCGTAGGCGAACTGCACGTTGTCGAATTCCACCCGTCCCTCGCGCACCTGAAGCGCCTTCGCCCCGGGCCTGTCGCTGACCTCGGGGGGCTGTTCGAGAAGGTCGAACATCTCGGCCATGTCCACCAGCGACTGGCGGATCTCGCGATACACGGTGCCGAGGAAGTTCAGCGGCTGGGTGATCTGGATCATGTAGGCGTTGACCATCACGAAATCGCCCACCGTGAGCGCGCCCCGCTCCACCCCCATCGCGGCCATCACCATCATCGCGACCAGCCCGGCGGTGATCAGCAGCGACTGGCCGAAGTTGAGGAAGGCCAGCGAATAGCTGGTCTTGAGCGCGGCGGCCACGTAGCGCTCCATCGCACTGTCGTAGCGGGCCGCCTCGCGGCCTTCGGCACCGAAATACTTGACGGTCTCGAAATTGAGCAGGCTGTCGATCGCCTTCTGGCTGGCGTCGTTGTCCTGGTCGTTCATCTCCTTGCGGATCCGCACCCGCCACTCGGTGACCGCGAAGGTGAACCACACGTAGGCCGCGATGGTCACCGCCACCACCGCCAGGTACCACACGTCGAAGACCACGAAGAGCACCACCGAGATCATCGCCAGTTCCAGCACCAGCGGCCCGATGGAGAACAGCAGGAAGCGCAACAGGAACTCCACCCCCTTGACGCCGCGCTCGATGATCCGGCTCAGCCCCCCCGTCTTGCGGGTGATGTGGTAGCGCAGCGACAGGCGGTGGATGTGCTCGAAGGTCTCCAGCGCCAGCTGGCGCAGGGCGCGCTGGCCGACACGGGCGAAAATCACGTCGCGCAGCTGCTGGAAGGCAACGTTCATCAGCCGCGCCATGCCGTAGGCAATCGTCAGCCCCACCGCACCGAGGCCCAGCATCCCCGCCCCCGAGACGCCAGCGCCCGAAAGCGCATCCACCGCCGCCTTGTAGAAGAAGGGGGTGCCCACCGCCACCAGCTTGGCCAGGAAGAGCGCCAGCATGGCCAGTACGACCCGGCGTTTCACCCATCCCATGCCATCGGGCCACAGGTAGGGGGCCACCCGGCGGATCGTGCGCCAGCCGGTGCCGCGGGCGGCCCCCGATAGCCTTGCATCCGTCACCACCGATCTGCGCACCCGCTTCCTCCATCCGGCTGAGCGCAATACCTACGGCCTGACCGGATGAATTGCCAGTGCAGCTATTGCGGCACCGTGAACACCTGACCGGGGTAGATCAGATCCGGGTCGCGGATCTTGTCTCGGTTGGCCTCGAACACCCGGACGTAGAGAATGCCCTTGCCGTAATTCCTGCGGGCAATGCCCCACAGGGTGTTGCCCGGCTGCACCGTGACCAGTGTCACCGCCAGCCCCTCGGCGGGCGAGGGCTCGGCCCCGAGCGCGGCCAGCGCCTCGGGCTCTTCGCGCTTGAACGGGGTCTCGACGCGCGAAACCACGGTGCCCTCCTCGTCGATCTCGTCGATGCGCAGGGTGTAGATCCCGGTATCCACCTCGGGCAGCGGCGCCCGCCAGCGGCCGTCTTCCTCGATGCGCAGCGTCCGGACGGGACGGTTGTCGAGATAGACCCGCACGAAGCCACCCCCCGTGCTGCGCCCGGCCAGCGTGACCTCTCCCTCCGGATCATAGCTGATGGAATCGAGCGAAACCGCATCGAGCACCTCCGGCCCCGCCCCGCCGGGCTGAAGAACGTCGATGCCCTCCTCGGAGGCCAGCAGAACCGCAGGCGCGGCAGCGGTGCTGTCGGCCAGAGCCGTTTCGGCCGTTTCGCCAGCCGCCGGCGCGGGTGCGGCAGAGGGCGCGGGTACCGGGGTTGCCGGCTGAGCCTCTTCCCCGGCCGCGGCCACAACGGTGCCTTCGGGCCGGGCCGGGCTGGCCGGTTGCGGTCCGTCTCCGGCCTCCTGCACCGGTGCTTCGGGCGCAGAGGTCTGCGCCGGCTCTTCGGCCCGGGCCACCTGCGTGCCCTGCTCTTCCGCCCCACCCCCGGGCCGGGGCGTTTCGGCGGCAGGCGCGGGCTCTGCCCCTCCGGCTACCTCGGCGACCACCTGTGCGCCCGGCCCCGCATCTTCTTCCGCGGCGGCCGGCTGTTGCGGCGCCCGTCCGCCTGCGGCAGACGGCTGGACCGCCTCGGCCTCGGCGACCACCTCCGGCGGGGTGACGGGGGCGATGATCACCGTCTGCGCCGACTCGACCCGCTCGCCCTTTTCGGGGCGCAGCACCAGGCGCATGATGCGGGGCTGTTCCGACGGCTCGACCAGGGCCATCGACACGAAGGTGCCGTCGCGGGCCACCTCGGCCTCGCTCAGCAACGCCTCATCGAGATAGATTTCCACCGTCGCCAGCGGCTCGCCCCGGCCGGCGATCAGCGCGTTGCCCTCGGCATCGACACGCACCAGATCGAAGACCGGAGGTTCGGGCATGGGCGGCGGCGTGGCAGAGCCGGGGGCGGAGGCGGACGCTTCGGCGAAGACCTCCTCCTGCGGAGGCTGCTGCGCGGCATCGGGCACGGCCGGCTGCGCCTCTTGCGCCGCCTCCGGCCGGGCCTGCCCGGCGGGTTCGGCGGGCTGCGGCGGCGGCGCGGCCTCTTGCCGGGGGAGCTGCGAAGCGGGTTTGCCGGCGGGTGGTTGCGCCTCGGCCCGTCCGGCCGCGGCCCCTTCCTGCGCACCGGCCTGTGCCGGCTGTTCCACCGCCACCTGCGGCACCGGGGGCAGCGCTGCCCCCGCATCCGTGGCGGGGCGGAGCAGCTCGTATCCCGCGCCTGCCACCAAGCCCAGAGCCACCG
>JALSGY010000178.1 GCA_026982515.1 Paracoccaceae bacterium | reverse complement strand
GGGCGGCCCCGAACCGGTGCAGCTTCGCGATGCCATCCGCGCCCGCGGCCCCTCGAACTATCCGCATGGCAAGCAGGAGCATGGCCTCCATGTATGAATACACCGAGTTCGACAGGGATTTCGTGCACGCTCGCGTGGCCCAGTTCCGCGCCCAGGTGGAGAGGCGCCTCTCGGGGGCGCTGAGCGAAGAGGAATTCCGCCCCCTGCGGCTGATGAACGGGCTGTATCTGCAGCTGCACGGCTACATGCTGCGGGTGGCCATCCCCTACGGCACGCTGAACGGCCGCCAGATGCGCCAGCTGGCCATGATCGCCGAGCGCTGGGACAAGGGCTATGGCCATTTCACCACGCGCCAGAACATCCAGTTCAACTGGCCGCGGCTCAGCGACGTGCCCGACATCCTGGAGGCGCTGGCCGAGGTGGGCATGCATGCCGTCCAGACCTCGGGCAATACCATCCGCAACGTCACCGCCGACCATTTCGCCGGCGCCGCAGCCGACGAGATCGAGGACCCGCGGCCCCATGCCGAGCTGCTGCGCCAGTGGTCCACCGATCATCCCGAGTTCCAGTTCCTGCCGCGCAAGTTCAAGATCGCCCTCACCGGCAGCCCGCACGACCGGGCGGTGACGCGCGCCAACGATATCGGGCTGCGGATGGTGCGCGGCCCCGGCGGCGAAAGCGGCTTCGAGGTCAGCCTGGGTGGCGGGCTGGGACGCACCCCGGTGGCGGGGCGGGTGATCCGCCGGTTTCTTCCCGCGGCCGATCTGCTGCCCTACATGGAGGCCATCGTCAGCGTCTACAACATGCTGGGCCGGCGGGACAACAAGTACAAGGCGCGCATCAAGATCACCCTTCTGGAACACGGCCCCGAGGCCCTGACCGCCCGGATCGAGGAGCGCTTCGCGCAGTTGCGGCGCGAATTCCGCGGCGCCGACCGACAGATGCTGGCGCGGATCCGGCGCCAGTTCGCCCCGCCGCCCTTCGAGAAAAAATCCCTCGCCCCCTATGAGGCGGCGCGCGCCGCCGATCCGGTGTTCCGCGCCTGGGCCGACACCAACCTCACCCCTCACCGCCGGGCCGATCATGCCATCGTGACGGTCTCGCTCAAGGCGCCCGGCGCCACGCCGGGGGATGCCAGCGCGGCGCAGATGCGGCTTCTGGCCGACCTGGCCGGAAGATACGGCCATGACGAGCTGCGCATCAGCCACGAGCAGAACATCATCCTGCCCCACGTGCACCGCGCCGATCTGCCGGAACTGCACGCGGCGCTCAGGGGCGCGGGGCTGGCCACCGCCAACATCGGGCTGGCCTCCGACATTATCGCCTGCCCCGGCATGGATTACTGCGCCCTGGCCACGGCCCGCTCGATTCCGGTGGCCAGGGACATCGCGGCGCGCATCGCCGAGCTGAAGCTGGAGAACGAGATCGGCCCGCTGAAGATCCGCATCTCCGGCTGCATCAACGCCTGCGGCCATCACCACGTGGGCCATATCGGCATTCTCGGCCTCGACCGCGCCGGGGTGGAGAACTACCAGATCACCCTGGGTGGCGACGGCACCGAGAATTTCGCCATCGGCCAGCGCGCCGGGCCGGGCTTTGCCCATGACGAGATCGTGCCCGCCGTGGAACGGCTGGTGCGGGCCTATCTGCGACTGCGCCGCGACCGGCGCGAGACCTTCATCGAAACCTTCCGCCGCCTCGGGCCCGCGCCCTTCCGCGCCGCCCTCTACCCAAGCAAGGACAAGGCCGATGCCGCTTGAATCCCCCCTTCCCCCGATCCGCGAACGCGTGGGCGAACTCAACCGCCGCTACCGCCATCATTCCGCCACGGCCGTGCTGGAACATGCGCTGAGCGACCCGCTGGTCGGGCCGGTGGCGCTGGTCTCCAGCTTCGGGGCCGAATCGGTGGTGCTGCTGCATCTGGTTGCTACCATCGACCGTTCGCTGCCGGTGATCTTCCTCGACACCGAGATGCTGTTTCCCGAAACGCTCGCCTATCAGCGCGAGCTGAGCGAAAGGCTGGGGCTAGGCGACGTGCGCGTCATCCGCCCCGACCGCGAGGCGGTGTTCGCCCGCGACCCCGAAGCGCTGCTCCATCGCTCCGACCCGGACGCCTGCTGCGCCCTGCGCAAGTCCGAGCCGCTGGCGCGCGCGCTGAAGGGTTTCGATGCCTGGATCACCGGGCGCAAGCGCTTTCAGGGCAGGGCCCGCGCCGCGCTGGAGTTCTTCGAGGATGAGGGCGGCAGGCGCATCAAGATCAACCCTCTGGCGCACTGGTCGCCACGGGACGTGCAGGACTACATCACCAACAACCGCCTGCCCCGCCATCCGCTGGTCCGCCGCGGCTACCCCTCGATCGGCTGCCGCGTCTGCACCACGCCGGTGGGCGAAAGCGAGCCCCCGCGCGCCGGGCGCTGGCGCGGCTCGGACAAGGAGGAATGCGGCATCCACTTCGCCGGCGGCAAGGCGGTGCCGGGGCCGGCCCCGAAGACGGTGATCGTCACCGACACCGGCTTTGCCGCCGATGACTGGACCGGCCCCTGGCTCACCCTCGAGGCCCTGGAGCAGGCCGGCCGGGGGGCCGCGCTCGACATCGGGCCCGAGACCGACCCGGGGCAGCTGGCCGGCCATCTCGATGCGCTGGCGATGATCCGGGTAAATTTCCCCGCCTTCTCCGACGGGCGCGGCTTTACCATCGCGCGGCAACTTCGGCTGATGGGTTACCGCGGACGGCTGCGCGCGGCGGGGCATCTGATTGCCGATCAGTATGCCATGGCCCGGCGAGCCGGCTTCGACGAGGTGGAAATTCCTGCCGATCTGGCCGAACGCCAGCCGCAGGAGCACTGGCTGGCCCGTGCAGACTGGCAACAGAGGGACTATCAGTCGCGTCTGCGCGGCGCGGTTTAGGCTTCAATCTCCCGGCAAACACCACTAGACAGGGCGCGGGCCGACAGCCCGCGTATCAACAACATGAATGATCTCGGACCCGTGAACAAAGCCGCAGCCGCGAAAGCGCCCACCCCTGCCATTCCCGACGCCCAGACCGTGACCGAGGTCAGGCACTGGACGGATCGGCTGTTCTCCTTCCGGGTGACGCGCCCGCGCAGCTTGCGCTTCCGCTCGGGGGAGTTCGTGATGATCGGCCTACCGGACGACAACGGCAAGCCGATCCTGCGCGCCTATTCCATCGCCTCGCCGGCCTGGGACGACGAGCTGGAGTTCTACTCCATCAAGGTGCCCGACGGCCCGCTCACCTCGCGGCTGCAGCACATCAAGCCGGGCGACCAGATCATCCTGCGGCCCAAGCCGGTGGGCACGCTGGTGCTCGATGCGCTGTTGCCGGGCAAGCGGCTGTGGTTCTTCGCCACCGGCACCGGCATCGCCCCCTTCGCCAGCCTGATGCGTGACCCCGACACCTACGAGCGCTACGACGAGGTGATCATGATGCACACCTGCCGCGACGTGGCCGATCTGGAATACGGCCGCCAGCTGATCGCCGCGCTGCCCGACGACCCGCTGATCGGCGAATTC
>JALSGY010000177.1 GCA_026982515.1 Paracoccaceae bacterium | reverse complement strand
CGGCAGGGGCCGATGTGCTGGTGGCCGGTTCGGCGGTATTCAGGGGCGGCTCGGTGGACAACCCCGCCCCCTACGGCGAGAACATCCGCGCCATCCGCGCCGCCGCCGAAGCCGCGCGCACGACGGCGTGAACACCGTCCGGCACGGTGGGCTGCCCGGGTGCGGGAGGGACCACGGGCGGGCACGCCGCCGGGCAGCAGGAAAACGGCAGCAGGCAACAGATGGCAATCAAGGCGCTGATCTTCGACGTGGACGGAACGCTCGCCGAAACCGAAGAGCTGCACCGGCGGGCCTTCAACGAAACCTTTGCCGAATACGGGCTGGGCTGGCACTGGGATCGTGCACTGTATGGCGAGCTGCTCAAGACCACCGGCGGCAAGGAGCGCATGCTGGCCCATATCCGCAACAACGCCCCGGCCACCCGGCCGGCCGAAACCGAAATCCCCGCCATTCACCGCCGCAAGACCGCCCGTTACGTTGAACTGGTAGCCGAAGGCGCCTTGGAACTGCGCCCCGGAATCGGAGAATTGATCGAAGATGCCCGTGCCCGCGGCGTGCGGCTGGCTGTGGCCACCACCACCAACCTGCCCAATGTGGAGGCCCTGTGCCGTGCCTGTTTCGGCCAGCCCGCCGGTGCGCTCTTCGAGGTCATCTGTGCCGGTGATCAGGTGAAGGCAAAGAAGCCCGCACCGGACGTCTATGAGTTGGCGCTGGCGCATCTGGGGCTTTCCGCGCGCGATTGCGTGGCACTGGAGGATTCGCACAACGGGCTGCTTTCGGCAAAAGGCGCTGGGCTGCGCTGCATCGTCTCGCCGGGGCCCTACACGCAGCGGCAGGATTTTTCTCTCGCCGATGCGGTTGCAAGATGCTTTTGCGAGATTTCCACGCTAAAAGCCGTTGAGAAAATCCTGAATCCCGCCACCAAGGAAGAACACCATGGCCGTTGAAACTCCCGTCTGCAACTTCGGCTGGAAGGCCCCGGATTTCACCCTGCCCGCCACCGACGGCAAGCGCTACAGCCTGTCCGACATCGCCGGGCCGAAGGGCACGCTGGTGATGTTCATCTGCAACCACTGCCCATATGTGCTGGCGGTGCTTGACAGGATCATCCGCGATGCGCGCGAACTTTCGGCACTGGGCATCGGCGTGGCGGCGATCTGCTCCAACGATGCCGAGGCCTACCCCGAGGACAGTTTCGAGAACATGGTGAAGATGGCGCAGGAGCGCAACTTCCCCTTCCCTTACCTGCATGACGAGGACCAGTCCGTCGCCCGCGCCTACGATGCCGCCTGCACGCCGGATTTCTTCGGCTTCGATGCCGATCTGGGCCTGCAGTACCGCGGCCGGCTGGATGCCTCGCGCCGGGAGGCCGCCCCGCCGGATGTGCGCCGCGATCTTTACGAAGCAATGAAGCAGGTGGCCGAAACCGGCCGGGGGCCGGAAGATCAGGTCCCCTCCATGGGCTGCTCGATCAAGTGGAAGGACGGCGCGTGAGGGCCGTCATCTTCGATCTCGACGGCACCCTGATCGACAGCGCCCCCGATCTGCACGCAGTGGCCAACGCGGTGCTAGAGGGCGCCGGCGGCGGGCAGATCACGCTGGCGCAAGCGCGCAGCTTCGTAGGCAACGGGGCGGCGGTTTTCGTCGAGCGGATGATGGCCGCCGTGGGCCTGCCGCCCGATCCGGCGCTGCACGCCCGGCTGCATGCACAATTCCTTGAGCGCTACGATTCGGCGGTGAACCTTTCGGCGCTTTACCCCGGGGTGCGCGAAACCCTCGACAGGCTATCGGACACCGGCTTTCGCCTGGCCGTATGCACCAACAAGCCCTCGCGCCCGGCTGCCGCGGTGCTGCGTCACTTCGGACTGGTGGAACTGTTCGAGGTGATCGTGGGCGGCGATTCGCTGCCCGTCGCCAAGCCGGACCCGAAGCCCCTTCTGCACGCCGCCCGCCAGCTGGGCGCCTGCGATTATCTGTATGTGGGCGACAGCGAGGTGGACGCCGAAACCGCCCGGCGGGCCGGGGCGGCGATGGCGCTTTATACCGAGGGCTACCGCAAGACCCCCGTCGAGGCGCTTTTCCACCACTACGCCTTCTCGGATTTCACCGTCCTTCCCGAAATCGTCGAAGGACATTTCGCGCAATCGCCAGCCTAGGTTCTGGACCCATCGATGCGCAAGCCCGGTGGTGGCGGAGCAATGGCCCTGCCCTCAGACGTCCACTGTCACCGCCCGGCCTTCCTTCACCGACCGCTGGGCGGCCTCGGCGATGAGCAGCGCACGCAGCCCGTCCTCGCCGCCGGGGCTCATCTCTGCCCCCGCGGAAAGGGCGGCGATGAAGCCGGCGATTTCCGCGGCATAGGCGGCGGTGTAGCGGGTCATGAAGAAATCGAGCAGCGGCGGGCGGGTGAAGCCCTCGGCGGTGGCCACCTCGATATCCGCCTCGCGCTGGTTCATGGCCTGCACCATGCCGGCCGAGCCGTGCACCTCGATGCGCTGGTCATAGCCATAAACGGCCCGGCGCGAGTTGGAGATCAGGCACTGCCGGCCGCTGGCGGTGGTCAGGATGGCGCTGGCGCTGTCGAAATCGCCGCATTCGCCGATGGCCGGATCGACCAGCACCGAAGCCCGGGCCATGACGCTTGTCACCTCTTCGCCCAGCAGGAAGCGGGCCATGTCGAAATCGTGGATCGTCATGTCCTTGAAGATGCCGCCCGAGCTGTGGATGTACTCGGCCGGCGGCGGTCCAGGATCGCGCGAAGTGATGGTGATCATTTCCACCTCGCCGATGCGTCCGGCCCCGATCGCCTCTTTCAGCGCCCGGAAATGGGGGTCAAAACGGCGGTTGAAACCCACCATCAGCCGCGCGCCGGTTTCCTCGACCACCTGCAGGCAGGCCCGCGCGCGGGTGGCGTCGAGGTCGATCGGCTTTTCGCAGAAGATCGCCTTGCCGGCGCGGGCGGCGCGCTCGATCAGCTCGGCATGGGTGTCGGTGGGGGTGCAGATCACCACCGCGTCCACATCCGCCGCGGCGAGGATCGTGTCGATGTCGCGAACCTGTGCGCCATGTTCGGCGCCAAGCGCCCGCGCGGCCTCTTCGAAAGCGTCGGCGACGGCCACCAGCCGCGCCCCGCCTACCTGGGAAATGGCCCGGGCATGCACCCGCCCGATACGGCCCGCGCCCAGTACGGCCAGCCCGATGTTCATGTGCTTTCTCCCTTCAGTTCAACCCGTTTTCCCTCCCGCGCCGATCTGGCCATGGCGTGTATCACCTTCTCGAATTCCAGCGCGGCGGTGAAATCAGGATGGGGATCGCGCCCTTCGGCGATGGCGCGCAGGAAGTCGGCAGCCTCGATCACCTTCAGATCGTTGAAACCCAGCTGATGCCCCGGTGCCGGACAGAAGGCGCCATAGGGCGGGTGCTCGGGGCCGCTGAGGATCGTCCTGAAGCCTTGCTCCGCCTTCGGACCGATGTTCTGGTAGAGCTTCAGTTCGTTCATGCGCTCCTGGTCGAAGCAGATCATTCCCTGCGTGCCGTGCACC
>JALSGY010000176.1 GCA_026982515.1 Paracoccaceae bacterium | reverse complement strand
CGCTGCTGGATATCGACTTCGGCACCTATCCCTTCGTCACCTCGTCGAACGTCATCGCGGGGCAGGCGGCCACCGGCACCGGGCTGGGGCCCGGTGCGATCGACTTCGTGCTGGGCATCGTCAAGGCCTACACCACCCGCGTCGGCGAAGGCCCGTTTCCGACCGAACTGCACGACGCCGACGGCCAGCGCCTGGGCGAGCGCGGGCACGAGTTCGGCACCACCACCGGGCGCAAGCGCCGCTGTGGATGGTTCGATGCGGTTCTGGTGCGCCAAAGCTGCGCGATTTCCGGGATCAACGGCATTGCGCTGACCAAGCTCGACGTGCTCGACGGGTTCGAGACGCTGAAGATCTGCGTCGGCTACGAGCTGGATGGCGAGCGGCTGGACCACCTGCCCACCGCCACCGATCTGCAGGCGCGCTGCAGGCCGCTTTATGAAACCATGCCGGGCTGGCAGGGGTCCACCGAAGGGGCGCGCAGCTGGGCCGATCTGCCGGCCGCCGCGATCAAGTACGTGCGCCGGATCGAAGAGCTGATCGGCTGTCCCGTGGCGCTTCTGTCCACCTCACCGGAGCGGGAGGACACGATTCTCGTGACCGACCCGTTTGCCGACTGATGGCGCTGTCGTGGAAAGCCCGGCGGCGCTGGGCGCTGGTGGTGCTGGTGGTGGGCCTGCCGGTCTATATCATCGCCGTGGTCACGGTGCTGAACATGATCGGCCGGCCGGGGCTCCTGGTGGAGCTACTGGTCTATGTCGGGCTCGGGATCGCCTGGATCCTGCCGTTCAAGAAGCTGTTTCTCGGCATCGGCCAGCCGGACCCGGAGGCCGGCAAGACGCCGGGCGGCAAGCAGGACCGGGGCCGGGACAAGGACGAGGCGGGGTAGGGTTTCCCGCCCGCCTGTTCCCTTTCCGGCCTGCCGGGTCGGCCGTCTGTCTATTCCCCGGCCACGCGGGCATCGGGATTGAAGCGCGAGGCCTCGGAGACGCGGAACCGGCCGCGCCCGACCTTGACGATGCGCCCGCTGCGCAGCAGCCGACCGAAGGCGCGCAGGCCCTCTTCGCGCGAAAAGTCCTTGTTCTCGTTGAGCGCGGCCACGGCGCGCATGACCTGCGGGCGATTGAAATGCGGCCGCCCCTCGATGAAGGTGAAATAGGCGGCGGCCGCTTCCATCTGGTCGATCAGTTCGGTGGCACCGGTTCGGCGGGCGAACTCGGCGAAGGTGCGCTCGTCGCGGAAGATGTTTTCCTGAGCCTCGCCCTCGCCCATGCCGGCATCGCCGTGCTCGTCCAGCGCCAGATTGCCGGTGGTGATCCGGCGCGGGCGCACGGCGCCGCCGCGTTCGGGGGCGGGTTGGCCCTGTGACGGCAGGTCGACGCGCTGTTCGGAGACCAGCATCAGGGGCGGCATGCGCCGCTCGGCCGGGCGGCCGGCTTCGGCGGGGCGGCGGGGCCGGACCACGCGGGCCAGATCCTCGCGGTACTGGTTCAGCTCTTCGGCCTCTTCCTCGGCTTTCCTGCGCGAAAGCTGCTTGTCGGCACGGGTGGCGGCAACGGCCGCCTTGAGGTGGGCGATGGCCGAGCGGCGCCGCGAGCCTTCCGATTCCTCGAGCTCGGAATTGGTGACCTCGAGGATGCGGGAGACCGAATTGGGGCTGCTCTCGATATCCTGCTGCTCGAGCAGGGCGCGGCCTTCCTTCTCGGCGCGGCGCTCGGCCTCGGCCTCGCGCTGGATCTGCTCGAGCGTGGCGCGAAGCTCGGCCTCGTCCTCGGGCGAGAGCGACGATTCCGGCTCGGGGCTCTTTTCCGGCTCTTCGGTCTCTTCGGTTTCGGCCCTTTCCGCCCCGGCGGCGGGCTTTTCGGACTTTTCGGGCGTCTCCCCGGCGGTTTCCTCGGCGGCAGGCGGGGCGGCTTCTTCGGGGCTCTCTTCCCCGGCCGGCTCTTGCACCTCCGCTCCGGCGGCCTGCGCGGCCTCCTCTTCGGAGGGCTGATCGGGCTCTTGCGGTTCGGAGGAGGTTTGGGGGGCGGTGGGCTCTTCCCTTGTCTCCTCTTTCTCTTCGGCGGGGGCCTGTGCGGCCTCCGGCCCGGCCTTTTCGGCCTCTTCGGGCGCTTCCTGGAACTCTTCGGCCATCACCGCGGCCTTGAACTGGCTGCGGCGGATGCGGACCACGCGGGCGATGGCGATCCTGTCGGGGGCGGGGGTGGCGGCGGGATCTTCCTCCACCTCTTCGTCCGTCTCCTCCCCGGCCGTTTCCCCGGCCGCTCCGGCCTCGGCCTGTGCCGGTTCGGCCTGCGTGGTGGCTTTGCTCTCGCTCTCTTCGTGCTCTTCCTCGGTGGCGGCCTCTTCCCGCGCCTCGGGCGTGGTGGCCTCTTCTTCGATTTCTTCGGCGGCCTCCTCGGCAGGGGGCTCTTCCTCCACGTCCTGGAAGGCGGCAGAGATCGGGGTGCCGACGGAGATGTCCTCGGCGCTGGCGTCCTCGACGTAGGTGTCGCGGTCGTGCGCGATGTCCTGGGCAGCGGCGGCGCGGATGCGCGCCAGCTTCGCGGCAACGCTTTCGGCGGCCTCTTCGGCGGGCGGGGCGGCGGGTTCCGGGGCCAGCTGGGGCGCGGCGGCGGGTTCGGGCGCGGCGGCGGGCGCGGACGGCTTACCCTCGACCTGACGCAGCACGATGCCGTCTTCCTCCACCCGCGCCTCGACGCGCTTGCGCACCTCGCGCTCGGCGATGCGGTGCAGCATCTCGGCATCAGGCGTGGGGGGCTCGGCCCCGAAGTAGCGGTCCTCGGCGGCGAGGTCGCGGAAATATTCCGCAATTTCCCGCATCGTCGAGAAGGGGTCGTCGAACCCCTCCAGCGTGCAGGAGAATGTACCGTATGACACGGTGAGGATTTTGCTCGGCCCTACCATAACTCGTTCGCTTTCTCCCCCGATCCAGCAGCTTTGTGTTTACCATCCATTGGTTCGCAAATAGGAACGAACCTGGGCAAAGCCCGTGATTTTTTCGGGGTCAGAATATGAACCGTTTCCGGATCTGCGGGTAATTATGGCATGGATGGCAGGATTGTTGAAACGTCCGAAAAAGTGACCCTCCTTGGCGCAGGCCAGGTAAACAAGGCGGTTTTTCACGAGTCATTGCGTCACGCTCCCTTTCTGGTCGCTGCCGATGGTGGGGCCAGAATGGCGCTAAAATATGGCACGATGCCGGAAATCGTCATCGGGGACATGGATTCCATCGATGAGGCCAGCCGCGCGCGGATACCAGCCGCGCGGCTGCATCGCATCGCCGAGCAGGAGAGCACCGATTTAGACAAGGCGCTTCGCTCGATTTCCGCGCCGCTGGTGATCGCGACTGGTTTCCTGGGCCGGCGGCTGGATCATCAGCTGGCCGCGCTTGCCTCTCTGGTGCGGCTCGAACACCTGCCGTGCCTGCTGCTGGGCAAGCGCGATGTCTGTTTCCATCTGCGCGGCGAGGTGGCGCTGGAACTGGAGCCGGGCAGCCGGCTGTCGCTGTTTCCGATGCTGCCGGTGAGCGGGCGTTCGCAGGGGCTGAAATGGCCGATCGAGGGGCTGCG
>JALSGY010000175.1 GCA_026982515.1 Paracoccaceae bacterium | reverse complement strand
GAAAGCCGGTGGATTACCGGGCCGCAAGCGCGCCGGCATGTGCATGCGCTCAGGGCGCGCCACGACGCGGTGATGATCGGCGGCGGCACCGCGCGTGCCGATGACCCCGAGCTGACGGTGCGCGATCTGGGCGTGACCCGCCAGCCGGTGCGCATCGTGCTTTCCCGCCATCTCGATCTGCCGCTGTCGGGGCGTCTGGCGGCGACGGCGGGCGAAGTGCCGCTGTGGCTGATCCATGGCGAGGATGCCCCCCCCGAGGCGGTTTTCGCCTGGGAGGGGCTGGGTGCGCGGCTGATCGCCTGCCCGGTCGGCCCGGACCGGCAGCTCGATCCCGCCGCCGTGCTGCAGGCGCTTGGCGCGGCCGGGCTCACCCGGGTGTTCTGCGAGGGCGGCGGGGCGTTGGCGGCCTCGCTCATGGGGGCGGGGCTGGTGGACGAGCTGGCGGTCTTCTCGGCGGGGCTGGCGATCGGGGCCGAGGGCCGGCCGATGCTGGGCGCGATGGGCCTGGGTCGGCTGGCCGAGGCGCCGCGCTTCACCCTGGTGGAGACACGGGACGTGGGCGGCGACGTGCTGAGCCTGTGGCGGCGCGAGGGCTGAGCCGGGGGCGGGCGGGATTCTTGCCTGCCGCATGGGAGTATTTTGAGACAGGAGAAATGGCAGGCCCCGGCCCTGCCGGTCGCGTCACCGGTTGCTCACCCCTCCCATTCGCGCAGCCGCGCGACGTAGCGGGCCAAGGTGTCGATCTCGAGGTTCACCGCATCGCCCTTGCGCACCGCGCCCCAGGTCGTCACCTGCCTGGTATGGGGGATCAGGTTGATGCCGAACGCGCAGCCAGAAACCTCGTTCACCGTCAGCGAGGTGCCGTTGAGCGCCACCGAGCCCTTGGGGGCGATGAAGCGGGCCAGTTCCCGGGGGGCGTGCAGGGTCACGCGGGTGCTGTCGCCCTCCTCGGCCAGGGCGATCACCTCGGCCACCCCGTCCACATGACCCGAGACGATATGCCCGCCCAGCTCGTCGCCGACGCGCAGGGCCCGCTCGAGGTTCAGCCGCCTGCCGGGGGCCCAGCCGTTGCGGCCGATATTGGTTCTTGAAAGCGTCTCGGCCGAGATTTCCACCTCGAACCAGCCGCGGGGGGTGTTGCCCAGCGCCACCACCGTCAGGCATACTCCGTCACAGGCGATCGAGGCGCCGATGTCGATGCTCTCCACATCGTAGCCGGTGGCGATTCGGGCACGCAGGTCGCCCCGCTGCTCGACTTCCAGAACCTCTCCGATATCGGTGATGATGCCCGTGAACATGCGCCCATTCCCTTGCCTGCCCCAGCCCTATCGCCCCGGCAGGCCAAAAACAAGGTGACAGGGCGCGCGGTTTCGGGCCAACTGCGGGCGATGAGTTTTGATGGTGCCACATCTGCCGGGAAAGGCCGCAGTTTCCTGTTCCTGCAGGGGCCGCACGGGCCCTTCTTTCACCAGCTGGCCGGGCGGCTGCGAGAAACCGGCGCCGCCACCTGGCGGGTGGGATTCAATGCCGGCGATGCCGCCTTCTGGCCGGACCGGCAAGGCTACATCCCCTTCACCGCGCCGCAGGAGGACTGGCCCGCCACCCTTGCCGCCCTGCTCGACGAGAAGGACATCACCGACATCGTGCTGTACGGCGACACCCGGCCGATCCACACCGAGGCGGTGGCCCGCGCCCGGGCCCGCGGCCTGACGGTGCATGTCTTCGAGGAAGGCTACCTGCGGCCCTACTGGGTGACCTATGAGCGCGATGGCTCCAACGGCAACTCGGCGCTGATGGAGATGAGCGTGGCCGAGATGCGCCGTCGTCTGGAGGATGCCGGCCAGCCGCTTCCCGAAGCCCCGGCCCGTTGGGGCGACATGCGCCAGCACGTCTTCTACGGTGCCGCCTACCACTGGTTCGTGATGGTCCAGGGGCGGCGCTACCGCAACTTCCGGCCGCACCGCGAGATCACCGTCTTCCAGGAGTTCCGCCTGCATTTCCGCAAGGCGGTGCTGATGCCCTTCCACTGGGTCGAGCGCATGGCCGCCACCGCCGTTATCCGCCGCGGCGGCTTTCCCTACCATCTGGTGCTGCTGCAACTGGAGCATGACGCCAATTTCCGCGCCCACTCGCCCTTTTCCGGCACCCGAGAGTTCCTCGATACGGTGATGCGCGGCTTCGCCCGTGGCGCCCCTGCGCATCACCGGCTGGTGATCAAGGCCCATCCGCTGGAGGATGGGCGGGTGAACCTGCAGCGTGCCATCGGCCAGCTGGCCGCCCTGCACGGGATCACCGGGCGGGTGCATTTCCTGCGCGGCGGCAAGCTGGCCGCGCTTCTCGACGGGGCACGCAGCGCGGTAACCGTCAATTCCACCGCCGCCCAGCAGGCGCTGTGGCGTGGCCTGCCGCTCAAGGCCTTCGGCGCGGCGGTCTATTCCAAGCCCGAATTCGTTTCCGATCAGCCGATCGACGAGTTTTTCGCCAATCCCCGCCCGCCCGATGCCGAGGCTTACCGCAGCTACCGGCTGTTCCTGCTGGAAACCTCGCAGCTGCCGGGCGGCTTCTACTCCGCGCGCGGACGGCGGCAGCTGCTGCGCGAGGCCCCGGCAAGGATGCTCGCGCACCACTCACCATACGAGGCACTGGGGACTGCCACAGAGACTGCCACAGAGGCAGCCGTGCAACAGTTGCAGCGCGCGAAATGACCCCGTTTCAAGGCGCGGCTGGCTTTTTTTCCGTTACTTCGGTAGGTTGCAAAAAAAACATGAGGCAGTTTTTCCAGTCGAGGAGACCCGAGCAGTGAAAACCCCGACCTTTCGAGTGGCGCGGCTTGCCGTGCTGCTGGCGCTTGCAACGACGCTGGCGGCCTGCGGCCTTCCACGCTCCGGCCCGACCAAGACCGAAATCTTCTCGGGCTCCGAACTGAAGCAGGGAGACGCCTTCATCGTCGAGGTGAACGATCGCGTCACCCGCGCTACCGCCGTGGTGCCCGCCTTCGGCTTCACCCCCGAATTTCTCAACGCCGGTCTTGTCGGCTCGGATACAATCCAGCCCGGCGACACCCTGGGCCTGACCATCTGGGAAAACGTCGAGGATGGTCTGCTGGCCGGTGCCGGCGCCAATACCACCAACCTCGAAGAGGTGCAGGTGGATGGCTCGGGCTTCATCTTCGTGCCCTATGCCGGGCGCATCAAGGCTGCGGGCAACACGCCCGAGGCGATCCGCCGGATCATCACCGAAAAACTGTCCTCCCAAACACCAGACCCGCAGGTGATGGTCCGGCGGCTGGCCGGTGACGGCGCGACCGTCTCGATCACCGGCGCGGTCGGCAGCCAGGGTATCTTCGCCATCGAGCGGCCCACCCGCACGCTTTCGGCGATGCTGGCGCGCGCCGGCGGGGTGACGGTGCGGCCCGAGATCGCCCAGGTGACCATCTTCCGCGGCAAGCATACCGCCAAGGTCTGGTTCCAGGACATCTACAAGAACCCGAAATACGACATCGCCCTGCGCGGCGGCGACCGGATCCTGGTGGAGGGCGACACCCGTTCGTTCACTGCACTCGGCGCCACCGGGAC
>JALSGY010000174.1 GCA_026982515.1 Paracoccaceae bacterium | reverse complement strand
CTCGAGCCCGCCGTGGCCGAGCTGGTAGCCCGCGCGGTGGCCGAAACCGAGGGCGGGGTGCTGGTGTTCCTGCCCGGCGAGGGCGAGATTCGCCGGGTCGAGGCTCTGCTGCAGGGGCAGCTGCCGGCAACCTGCCGCCTGCAGCCGCTTTACGGCACCATGCCCTTTGCCGCACAGCGCGCCGCCATCGCTCCGGCCCGGGAAGGGCGCAAGGTGGTGCTGGCCACCTCGATTGCCGAGACCTCTCTGACCATCCGCGACATCCGGGTGGTGGTGGATGCCGGCCGGGCCCGGCGGGCGCGGTTCGATCCGGGCTCGGGGATGGCGCGGCTGGTCACCGAACGGGTCAGCCGGGCCGAGGCCGATCAGCGGCGCGGACGGGCGGGCCGGGTGGCCGAAGGGGTCTGCTACCGGATGTGGACCAAGGGCGAGGAAGGCGCCCTGCCGCCCTTCCCGCCGGCCGAGATCGAAGTGGGAGATCTGGCCGGGCTGGCGCTGGAGCTGGCGCTTTGGGGCGCGGCGGATGCGTCCGGGCTGGCCTTCCTCACCCCGCCGCCCGAGGGCGCGCTGGCCGCGGCGCGGGCGCTGCTGGCCGATCTGAGCGCACTGGACGAGGCCGGCCGGATCACTGGGCACGGGCGGGCCATGGCCGCGCTGCCCCTGCATCCGCGGCTGGCGCACATGCTGCTGGAGGCCGGCCCCGGGGCGGCAGGGCTGGCCGCCCTGCTGGCCGAGCGCGATCCCCTGCGCGGGGCGGGCGCCGATCTGGCCCTGCGCCGTGCTGCCCTGGCCGATCCGGCGCGCTTCGAGCGCGAGCACGCGGTGGCGGTGAACCGCCCGGCACTGGCCCGCATCCGCACCGAGGCGAAGCGGCTGGCACGTCTGGTGCGCGAACGCCCCGATGCCGGGCTGGGCTGGGCCGAAATGGCCGCCCTGGCCTACCCCGACCGCATTGGCCTGCGCCGCCCCGGCGAGGCACCGCGCTGGTTGCTCTCGGGCGGGCGCGGAGCGGTGATGGACGAAGCCGACCCGCTGGCCGGCGCGCGGCTGATCGTGGCCACCGATCTGGATGGCGCGGGGCGCGAGGCACGCATCCGCCAGGCCGCGGCACTGGGCGAAGCGGAGCTGCGCACCCTGTTCGGCACACGGATCGCCTGGCGCGAAAGCTGCGAATGGTCGCGCCGCGAACGGCGGGTGGTGGCGCGCCGGCAGGAAACCCTGGGCGCGCTGGTGCTGGCCGAGCGCAACTGGAAGGACGCCCCGGCCGAGGCCCTGGCCAGGGCGGCGCTGGAGGGGGTGCGCGCCCTCGGCCTGCCGATGAGCCCCGCCGCCGCGCATTTCCGCGCCCGGGTCGAACTGGCCCGCGCCGAAGGGGCGGAGCTGCCCGAGATGTCGGACGAGGCGCTGCTGGCACGGGCCGGGGAATGGCTGCTGCCGCATCTGGCAGGGGTGCGCAACGAGGCCGACATTCGCGCCCTCGACCTGCTGGAGCCGCTGCGCGGCCTGCTGGACTGGCCGCAGAGGCAACGGCTTGACAGGCTGGCCCCGCCCCATTTCATCACCCCGCTCGGGCGCAAGGTGCCGATCGACTACGGCGGCGAAGTGCCACAGATCTCGGTGCGCCTGCAGGAGATGTTCGGCCTCGACCGCCACCCGCAGGTGGCCGGGCGGCCCTTGCGCATTACGCTGCTGTCACCGGCCGGGCGCCCCTTGCAGACCACCATGGACCTGCCCGGCTTCTGGGCCTCGTCCTACCGGGAGGTGCGCAAGGAGATGCGCGGACGTTACCCCAGGCATCCTTGGCCCGAAGATCCCACGCAGGCCGCCCCCACCCTGCGGGCCAGGCCGCGCAAGCAGTGAGCGGTCGGAAGTGGCGGGCGGCGGATGCCTCCGGCGGAAGTATTTCGGGCAAGGTGAAGAAGCCGGGGGTCTCTTTGTCCAGAGGCTCGCTGCCGCCGCGCGAAATCCGGTGCTAATCGGCCCAGGGGCCGTGCTGTCCGCTACCCCCGTCGATGCGTTCGAAACCGTGGGCTCCGAAGAAATCGCGCAAGGCCTGGATCAGGTCGGTGGTGCCGCGCGGCTGGCGCATGGTGTCGAGCCAGGCCAGCGCCGCCGCGAAGGCCGGCACCGGCAGGCCGGCAAGCGCGCCGTGGGCAACGGTGCGGCGCAGGGCCGGGGCGGCGGGCGCCAGCATTTGCGCGAAATCCGGCGCGAAGATCAAAAGCCCGTGCGGCAGCCCCCGGCGCGCTGCCGCGGCCATGTCGTCGAGCAGACCGGAACGGATGATGCATCCCGCCCGCCAGATCTCGGCAATGGTGGCCAGATCGAGGTTCCAGCCATATTCCTGGCTGGCCGCCCGCAGAAGGCTGAAGCCCTGGGAATAGGCGATGATCTTGGCCGCCAGCAGGGCCTGTTCCAGATCGTCGTCGGAAAGGGCAGGCGCGCCTTCGCCCGAGGGCGCGGCCCCGGCCAGAATGGTGGCCCCCGCCGCCCGCGCCTCGCGCGCCGCCGACCAAGAACGCGCGCCCACCGCCGCCTCGATGGTCGAGGCCGACTGGCCCAGCGAGAGCGCTTCGATCACCGTCCAGCGGCCGGTGCCCTTCTGGCCGGCGCGATCGACGATCATCTCCACCATCGGCCGGCCGGTGAGAGGATCGGCGGCGCCGAGCACTTCAGCGGTGATCTCGACGAGATAGGATTGCAAGGGCCCCTCGTTCCAGCGGGCAAACAGCCCGGCAATACGGTCCGGCGCGCGCCCGGCGCCGTCGCGCAGCAGGCCGTAGACCTCGGCGATCATCTGCATGTCGGCGTATTCGATACCGTTGTGCACGGTTTTCACGAAATGTCCCGCCCCGTCGGGGCCGAGCAGGGCGGCACAGGGCTGGCCCCGGTATTTCGCGGCGATGGCCTCGATGATGTCGCGGATCGCCTCGTAGCTTTCCTCCTGCCCGCCGACCATGATCGAGGGGCCGTGGCGCGCCCCCTCCTCGCCGCCCGACACGCCCATGCCCAGAAAGGCCAGCCCCGCCTTGCGCAGCTCGGCCTCGCGGCGGCGGGTGTCGTGGAAATTGGCGTTGCCGGCATCGATGATCATGTCGCCGGGCTCCAGCAGGGGCCTGAGCTGGGCGATCACCGCATCCACCGGCGCCCCGGCCTTGACCATCACGATGATGGCACGCGGGCGCTGCAGGGCGGCAACAAGGACCCGAAGGCTTTCGGCGGCAACCAGGTTTTCCGCCAGATCACCCGCTGAAGCGATGAACTCTCCGATGCGCGCGGCGGTGCGGTTGTGAACCGCCACGACAAAGCCTTTCTCGGCGATGTTCAGGGCCAGGTTGGCCCCCATGACACCCAGCCCGATCAGCCCGATTCTCGCCTTTTGCATGGGTCTGCCTCCCGGTTGCATGCGCCCACCTTACGCCCGCCCGCCGAAGTGGCAAGCCGTGCCCCTTCTTCTGTCCGGAAATACTCCCGGTCAGTGGGCCCCTCAGCCCTCCAGGCACCAGCGCATGATCGCCTTTTGCGCGTGCAGGCGGTTTTCGGCCTCGTCGAAGATCACTGACTGCGGCCCGTCCATCACCGCCGAGGT
>JALSGY010000173.1 GCA_026982515.1 Paracoccaceae bacterium | reverse complement strand
GCACCCTGCCGAAGCGTTCGGCCAGCAGGGGGCGGTGTTCGGCGAAGCCGGCCGGATCGGCGGTGACGACGACCACCGCCGCGCCGACCCGCCTCCAGGGCACCAGGCCCAGGCGCAGGCAGGTTTGCGGTGTGAGCTCCCGGATCAGGCGCGGATCGGGCGGCTCCTGCGCCAGGTCGATGACGCGGCAGCCGAACTGGCGGGCCAGTCCGCGGTAGAGCCCGCCCTCCGAGATCAGCCCGTTGGCCAGCAGGATGTCGCCGAACCGCGCCTCTTCATGGGCCAGCAGGGCGGCGGCCTTGAGCATGCTGCCCGGATCCAGCTCTCCCATCTCCACGAGAATCTGGCCAAGCGGCCGCGGCTGCCGGCGCGTCCGGGGCGGGACGAGCGGGCCGGGCAGGGCCGGACCCGGCAGGAGAGGTTCTGGGCTGGTCTTCATCGGTGGCGCGGCTCCCTTGGGCAGCGCCACCTTTTCACGGGCTGGTTAACGGGGGATTAACCTAAAACCGGATTCAACCACGGTTTTCAATGGCTTCCACGAAGCGTTCGAACAGGTAGTAGCTGTCCTGCGGGCCGGGGCTGGCTTCGGGGTGGTATTGCACCGAGAAGACGGGGCGATCGACCATGCGGATGCCGCAGTTGGAGCCGTCGAAAAGGCTGACATGGGTTTCCTTGACGCCCTCGGGCAGGGTCTGGCTGTCGACGGTGAAGCCGTGGTTCATCGAGGTGATTTCCACCTTGCCGGTTTCCACGTCCTTGACCGGGTGGTTGGCGCCGTGGTGGCCGTGGTTCATCTTGACCGTCTTCGCCCCCAGCGCCAGCGCCAGCATCTGGTGGCCGAGGCAGATGCCGAATACGGGGAGGTCGGTCCTCTCGAGGATGGTGCGGATCATCGGTACCGCGTATTCGCCGGTGGCGGCCGGATCGCCGGGGCCGTTGGACAGGAAGATGCCCTCCGGTTCATGGGCCAGAACCTCTTCGGCGGTGGCGGTGGCCGGCAGCACCGTCACGTCGCAGCCCGCCGAGGCGAGGCAGCGCAGGATGTTGCGCTTGGCGCCGTAGTCGATTGCCACCACCCGCCGGCCGGGTTCGCGGCGGTTGCGGTAGCCCTCGGGCCAGGCCCAGCGCATCTCGTCCCAGCGGTAGGACTGGCTGCAGGTGACCTCTTTCGCAAGGTCGAGCCCCTCGAGCCCGGGGAAGGCGCGTGCCGCGGCCACCAGGGCCTCGATGTCGAAATTGCCCTCTGGGTCATGGGCCAGGGCCACGTGCGGCGCGCCCTGCTGGCGGATGGCGCGGGTGAGCCGGCGGGTATCGACCCCGCCGATGCCGATCCGGCCCTGCCGCTTCAGCCATTCCCGCAGGTCCATGGTGGCGCGCCAGTTGGAGGGCTCGGTGGGATTCCACCTGACAACCATGCCGGCGGCGGCCGGGTTGGTGGTCTCGTCGTCCTCGGGGTTGGTGCCGACATTGCCCACATGCGGGAAGGTGAATGTCACCACCTGCCCGGCATAGCTGGGATCGGTCATGATCTCCTGATAGCCGGTCATGGCGGTGTTGAAGCACAGTTCGGCCACTGTCTGGCCGGAGGCCCCGAACCCCTGGCCGAAGAACAGCGTGCCGTCGGCCAGCGCAAGGCAGGCTGTCGGTTTCGGATTGCTTGATACGGCAGGCATGGCGCGACTCCCCGGCCTCAAATTGACGGGAACCTAGGGAAAGCCCCGGTTGTGGTCAAGGGGATGTGGCATTTTGTGAAACAGCGCGTTTTCAATGACTTGTCCTGCAACCCCATGGTTGTCAGCGGCGCTCTGCCGAGGTAAGTTGGTAACTTCGGAGCCTTATGGGGATGAGAAAGCCGATGGACATGCGAAGCCGCGTCAACGAGGCGCTGAAGGCCGCCATGAAGGCGAAGGATGCTGAAAGGCTGTCGACCCTGCGGTTGATCTCGGCGGCCATCAAGGACAGGGACATTGCGCTGCGCGGAGAAGGGCGCGACGATGGCGTCAACGATGCCGAGATTCTGCAGATCCTGGGTAAGATGGTCAAGCAGCGCCAGGAAAGCGCGCGCGCCTATGAAGAGGGCGGGCGGCTGGAACTGGCGGAAAAGGAACTCGGCGAAATCAAGGTGATAGAGGATTTCCTGCCGCGCCAGTTGAGCGAGGAGGAAGTGGCCAGGGCCGTCGATGAGGCGATCGCCGAGGCGGGCGCGGAATCGATCCGCGACATGGGCAAGGTCATGGGGCTGCTGAAGGCGAAATACGCTGGCCGCATGGATTTCGGCAAGGTCGGACCGATGGTCAAGGACCGTCTGGGGTAACGGCGATATCCGGCTGCCACCAGGTAATGTAGATTAAACCCTCCTGAGATATATGCGCAGGTGCCTTGCGCCCTTTGCTTTGCCGAAGGGGTTCCTGTAGACTCGGGCAAAGGCATGAATTCGTGTCGAGCGGTCGAGATCGGAGATATCCATGCAGCTGCGGCAGATGTTGGGAGTTTCGTTACTTTCATCTGTTGTGCTCCTCGGGGCGTCGATGGCGACTGCACAAGGCGCGCCCGGCGGATATTCGGCAGACGGCTATGCGCAGGCGGGTGTTTCCTGGGACGGTTCGGAGTGGGGTTCTTATGCCCTCGGAAAGGGCTGGCTGGACGTGCCGTTCCCGGGGGGTGATTGGGTGCCCGGAATGGGCCTTGAGCTGTCATTCAGCGGCCTGAGCACCGGCACGGGGCAGGCTTCGGCCATCTTCCCGGCCTTCTATTTCGGTGTCGCCAACACCAGGGTCAACCTGGGCCTGCCCCAGAGCGCCTTCGAGCGCGGAGGTTTCAGGCGTGACATGGCTGCGCCCTATGGCCCCGTCGGCCTTGAGCTGGATGTTTTCCTGCGGGGAAGCTATGCGACTATGGCGCAATACTCCGACATCTACTCGCCCGGTGTGCGGGTCGACGGGAAGATCGGAGATCTCGATGCCAGCGCATCCTATCTCTACGATACCACCAGCGGGGTGCGTTCTATCGCCGTCTCGGCGCGCTACGGCAACATGGGAGGAGTGTCGATATTGAGTGCGGCCGAGGTTGCGACCGACGGCGTGTCCTCCATGAACAGCTATTTCCTGGGGGTCGAGAAGGATGGTGGCCCCATGCGGTACGGGCTGCAATACGGCAGTTCCATGTTCGTCGGCGGCGAATATGCCTCCGGCTATGTCGAGTACACCGTCAGCGACAGGCTGACCGCCGGTGCCACCGGCATGATGCTGATTGGCTCGCCCGATTATATGGTCGGTGTGGATGCCAGATACGACCTTGGCGATTTCAGCCTGAACGGCTCCTACCTCACGGGTGGCGTCCTGGCGAACGATACCGGGGTTTTCATGGCCAATTTCGCCATCGGCATGGATTTCTGAGCTTTCCTCCCCCTCATCGGGATGCCGAGGAAGCGGGGGTCCGAGGCCCCGGGCCGCGGGTCTGTTCCAGCGCCTCCAGAAGCGCGGGGTAAAGTTCGGCGCGCTCTTCCTTGCTGAGGAATGCGCCGATCTCCACCTCGCGACCGCCGCCCTTCAGGGTAAGGTAGTTTTCCACCGGTCCGTCAGGGTAGAGGCCCACC
>JALSGY010000172.1 GCA_026982515.1 Paracoccaceae bacterium | reverse complement strand
TATGCGAGATGCGATCTAGTGGCCCACCTGCCTGGTGGAGGGCTGTGAAATGCGCTTGATACTGACCCTGATCCTGGTGCTGGCCGGCTTTGCGGCGCAAAAGGCCGAGGCCGGGCCGGGCGCGCCGCCGCCTTTCTGGCAGCGGGAATGGCCCAAGACCGATTTTGCCACCACAAGCGTGAAAAACTGGAACGAAATCCTCTCGGGCGGCCCGCCCAGGGATGGCATCCCGGCACTGGCCGCGGCCGCTTTCAAGCCGGTCGGCGAGGAGAGCGAGATTGGCGGGCGCGAGCCGGTAATCACCTTGGAAATGGAAGGAGAGAGGCCGCGCGCCTATCCGATCCGCTACCTGATCTGGCACGAGATCGTCAACGATACGGTCGGGGACGTGCCGATCATTGTCACTTTCTGCCCGCTATGCAATTCGGCGCTGGTATTCGAGCGCCGCCTCAATGGCGAGGTGCTGAATTTCGGCGTCACCGGCAAGCTGCGCAATTCCGACATGATCATGTTTGACCGCGAAAGCGAGAGCTGGTGGCAACAGGCGCTTGGTGAGGGCATTGTCGGGCGTCATACCGCCGCCCGGCTGCGCCAGGTGCCAAGCTGGCTGGAAAGCTGGGACGAATTCAGAGCCCGCAACCCCGACGGCCTGGTCATGGTCACCCCTGAACACAGCCGCGATTACGGCGCCAATCCCTATGCCGGATATGACAGCGCCGCGCGCCCCTTCCTGTTCAATGGCGAACTGCCACCCAACGGCGTGCCGGCGCTGATGCGGGTGCTGCGGGTCGGCAACCGGGCCTGGCCGATGGACAGGCTGGCGCGAGAGGGCGAAATTCGCGAGGCCGGGCTGGTGATCAGCTGGAAGGCCGGCCAGGCTTCGGCGCTCGACAGCAGGCGCATTGCCGAGGCCAGGGATGTCGGCACCATCCGGGTGCGCGATGAACAGGGCCGGGATGTGCGTCACGACATGCTGTTTGCATTCGCCTTCCACGCGTTCTTTCCCGAGGGCGAGTGGATGCTGGGAGAATAGATTTCGCCGGGCTTGCGCCCTGGCGACCGGCTGGGGGTTTCACCCCCAGACCCCCAGAGTATTTATACCAAGATGAAGACAGTCTCCTCTTCCTCTTGCCGCAAATATCCCCGCCGGAGGCCTCGAATCTGCCGAGCGTAGCGAGGCCATGCCCAACCAGACGCGCCCCGCAGGGGCAAGGATGGGCGGGAGTGGGCCGGTTCGGGTCAGTTGTTGCCGCGCCCGGAGAACTTGCCGGCGCTGGCGGCGGCCATGCGGATGGCGCGGGCCTTGTGTTCGGTTTCCTCGAATTCCGCCTGCGGGTCGCTGTCATGGACCACGCCGCCGCCGGCCTGGATGTAGAGCTTGCGATCCTTCAGCACCGCGGTTCTGAGCGCGATGCACATGTCCATGTCGCCTCCGGCCGAGAAATAGCCGACACCGCCGCCATAAATGCCGCGTTTTTCCGGCTCGAGCTCGTCGATGATTTCCATGGCCCGCACTTTTGGCGCGCCCGAGAGTGTGCCCGCAGGCAGGCCGGCGAGCAGGGCCGAAAGCGCGTCGTGTTCTTCGGCCAGCTCCCCGACCACGTTCGAGGTGATATGCATGACGTGGCTGTAGCGTTCGATGACGAATTCCTCGGTCGGGCGCACGCTGCCGATCCTGGCGACGCGCCCGACATCGTTGCGCCCCAGATCGAGCAGCATCAGGTGTTCGGCCAGCTCCTTTTCGTCCGCCAGCAGGTCGGCCTCCAGCGCTTTGTCCTCTGCGGGGGTGGCGCCGCGTTTGCGGGTGCCGGCGATCGGGCGGATGGTGACTTCGCGGCCAAAGACCCGCACCAGGATTTCCGGGCTGGCGCCGACGATCTGGAAGGCGCCGAAGTTGAAGAAGAACATGAAGGGCGAGGGGTTTTCGCGCCGGAGTGCGCGGTAGAGCGCGAAGGGGGGCTGGGTGAAGTCAAGGCTCCAGCGTTGCGAGGGTACCACCTGGAAGATGTCGCCCTTGCGGATATATTCCTTGGCCTTTTCAACCGCTTGCAGGTAGTCGGCATGGCTGAAATTCGACACTGGCTCGCCCGGTGGCGTGGCGTCTCCCATCTCGCGCGCGCCTGAGGGCACTTGGCGTTCGAGGTCGCGCAAAGCGTCCATGACCCGCTCGCCCGCTTGCGCATAGGCGGCGCGCGCCGACAGGCCGGAGCCGACGAAAGCCGGCGCCACCAGCGTCACCTCGCCCTTGACCCCGTCCAGCACCGCCACCACCGAGGGGCGGAGCATGACCGCATCGGGCAGGCCGAGCGGGTCGGGGTTCACATTGGGCAGGTGTTCGACCAGGCGGATCATGTCATAGCCGAGATAGCCAAACAGGCCGGCGCTGGCCGCGGGCAGGTCGTCGGGCAACTCGATGCGGCTTTCCTCGAGCAGCTTGCGCAGCGAGGTCAGCGGATCGTCGCCTTGGGCCTCGAAAGCGTCGGGGTCGAACCGGGCCTGGCGGTTGAGCTGCGCTCTGGTGCCATGGCATTTCCAGATCAGGTCGGGCTTCATGCCGATGATCGAGTAGCGCCCGCGCACCTCGCCGCCGGTGACGCTTTCGAGCACGAAGCTGTCCTCGCGCGCTTCGGTCAGCTTGAGCATGAGCGAAACCGGCGTGTCCAGATCGGCGGCCAGGCGCGTATAGACTACCTGGTTGCGCCCCTGGTTCCAGCCGCGTTCGAACTCGGCGAAAGACGGGGTCAGGGCCATGGCAAACTCCTCGCGTGGCCTAGGGGAACTGGTTGTGGACCGCGTTGATCACCGCCTGGTTGAGGGTGATCCCGGCCTGTTGCTGCAGCGCGGCGCCAAAGGCGCCTTCCAGATCGAGCCCGAGCTCCTGGGCGAGCTGGGCCGAGATCGAAGCCTTGATCGCCCGCGCCTCTTCGCTGTCCTGGTCGGCGGGAATGATGGCGTCGAGGCGTACCAGCACGACGCCGTTCTCATCGGGCAGGATCTGCCATTGGCCGGGCGTCATCTCGAACACCTTTTCCAGCATGTCCGCGGACACGCCTTCGATGATGGCGGAGCGCTCACGCCCCTGTTCGACCACTTCGGCCAGGCCGAGCGAGGCCAGGCTCTCGCCCTCGTCGGTCAGCTTGGGCAGCAGGGCGCGCGCCTGTTCTTCCAGGGCCTTGATCGCCTGGTCGTGGCTGACCGCAGCGATGACCTGGTCGCGCACCTCGTCGAGGCTCTCAAGGCGGGGCGGCTCGACCTTGTCGATGCGCAGGGCAAAGGCGCCGCCGTCTTCCAGCGTGACCAGTTCGGGGAAATCGCCCTCGCCCATCTTGGCCACTTCCTCCTGAAAGGCCTGATAGCCGGCGATCGGGTCGGTCGAGGCCGGGGTCCAGTCGAGCTTGACCAGCTCCATGCCGTCAGTCGTCTCCGCCAGTTCCTCGAGCGTGACCCCGCCGGCAAGCTGGTCGTCGAGCTCGACGAGCATGTCGGCAACCGCGCGCCGGGCGGCATCGGCGCCCAGTTCGGCGCGCAGGCTGTCGCGCACCTCCTCATAGGGGGTATGTTGCGCCGCCAGGATCGCGTTCATGCGAAAGATCGCCGGGCCCA
>JALSGY010000171.1 GCA_026982515.1 Paracoccaceae bacterium | reverse complement strand
CTGGGCGGCGAGGCGGCGCACGGGATGCTGATCCTTTCTCCGCGTGCGGTCGAGCGACTGGAAAGCTACACGCCCCCCTGGCCACTGCCGAAGATCTTCCGCCTTACCAAGGGGGGCAGGCTGATCGAGGGAATCTTCGAGGGCGCCACCATCAACACCCCCTCCATGCTGGCGGTGGAAGATTACCTGCAGGCCCTGAAATGGGCCCGTTCGGTGGGCGGGCTGAAGGGGCTGATCGCCCGCGCGGATGCAAATTCCGCCGTGATAGAGACGTTTGTTGCCCGGCACGACTGGATCGATTTCCTGGCCGAGGACCCGGCCACGCGTTCCAACACCTCCGTCTGCCTGAAGTTCACCGATTCGCGTATCCGCGATGGCGCAGGCTTTGCCAGGGCGGTGGCGAAACGGCTGGAGGACGAGGGCGTGGCCTTCGACATCGGCGCCTATCGCGATGCCCCGCCGGGCTTGCGCATCTGGTGTGGCGGAACGGTGGAAACCGCCGATCTGGAGGCGCTGATGCCCTGGCTGGAATGGGCCTACCGGGCCGAGATTGCCCGCCAACAGCCGGCCTGAGCCGGCAACGCAGCTGGAAATGACCGGCAGGCCCGGGCGGGCCTGCTGCCCCCTGAATACATGAACAGACAAACCGGAGGAGTGGCGAAATGGCCCCCAGAGTACTCGTATCCGACAAGCTTTCCGAAACCGCCGTGCAGATCTTCCGCGATCGCGGCATCGACGTGACCTTCGAGCCCGAGCTGGGCAAGGACAAGGAGCGTCTGCTGCAGGTGATCGGAGATTACGACGGCCTGGCGATCCGCTCGGCCACCAAGGTGACGGAAAAGCTGCTGAACGCGGCCGGAAGGCTGAAGGTGATCGGCCGCGCCGGGATCGGGGTGGACAACGTGGACGTGCCCGCTGCCTCGCGCCGCGGGGTGATCGTGATGAACACCCCCTTCGGCAATGCCATCACCACTGCCGAACACGCCATTTCGCTGATGATGGCGGTGGCGCGCCAGATCCCGCAGGCCAATGAATCAACCCATGCCGGCAAGTGGGAGAAGAGCCGCTTCATGGGGACTGAGCTGACGGGCAAGACCCTGGGCGTGATCGGTGCCGGGAACATCGGCTCCATCGTCTGCGACCGGGCGCTGGGGCTGAAGATGAAGGTGATCGCCTATGATCCCTACCTCAGCGAGGAACGCGCCCGCCAGATGGGCGTGACCAAGGTGGAACTGGACGAGCTGCTGGGGCGGGCCGATTTCATCACCCTGCATGTGCCGCTGACCGACAAGACGAAGGGCATCATTTCGGCCGAGGCGATCAGCAAGATGAAACCCGGCGTGCGGGTCATCAACTGCGCCCGCGGCGGGCTGGTGGACGAGGCCGCGCTGGCGGAGGCCCTGAAATCGGGCCATGTGGCCGGGGCAGCCTTTGACGTGTTCGCTGAAGAACCGGCAACCAGCAGCCCGCTGTTCGGCCTGCCCAATGTGGTAGTCACGCCGCACCTGGGGGCCTCGACCAAGGAAGCGCAGGAAAACGTGGCTATCCAGGTGGCCGAGCAGATGTCGGACTATCTGCTGACCGGGGCGGTGACCAATGCGCTGAACATGCCTTCGGTGACCGCCGAAGAGGCCAAGGTCATGGGCCCCTGGGTGAAGCTGGCCGAATACCTGGGGTCTTTCGTGGGGCAGATGACGGAAGAGCCGATCAAGGCGATCAACATCCTCTACAACGGCACGGTTGCC
Source organism: Paracoccaceae bacterium (assembly GCA_026982515.1). GTDB lineage: Bacteria > Pseudomonadota > Alphaproteobacteria > Rhodobacterales > Rhodobacteraceae > S012-89. Next base: position 1,858 of record JALSGY010000171.1, on the reverse strand, counting down.
GAGATGAATACCGAGGCGCTGAACGCGGCCGCGGTTGCCGGGCTGATGAAGGCCACCAACCCGGATGTGAACATGGTGTCCGCCCCGGTGATCGCCCGCGAACGCGGCATCAACATCTCGACCACCACGCAGGAAAAGAGCGGCGTGTTCGATGCCTATATCAAGCTTACCGTGGTGACAGACACGCGCGAGCGCTCCATTGCCGGCACGGTGTTCTCGGACGGCAAGCCGCGGTTCATCCAGATCAAGGGCATCAATATCGACGCCGAGGTGGGCGCGCACATGCTTTACACCACCAACAAGGATGTGCCCGGGATCATCGGCACGCTGGGGGCCATTCTGGGCCGCAACGGGGTGAACATCGCCAACTTCACCCTGGGGCGTACCGGCCCGGGCGAGGATGCCATCGCGCTGCTTTACGTGGACGAGCCGCTTCCGCAACAGGCACTGGACGAGCTGAAGGAAACGGGACTGTTCCGCCAGGTCCGGCCGCTGGAATTCGAGGTTGCCTGACAGACATCCGGTTGAAAAGAGGAAGGGCGCCCCGAGCGGGCGCCCTTTTGCATATCTGGTTGGACAGGGCAGCGAGGGGGCTGTCTGCCCCTCTGGGCCTGCGGCCCATTCACCCCCGAGAGTACTTCCGGCAAGATGAAGAGCGCGTCCCTTTCACCTGCCGCGGGACGGGTCAGTCGCCCTCCACCTGCGAGAGTTCCTTCTTGTGCATCCAGTCAGCGTGGCGCGGGGCCTTCTTGGTGCGTGTCCACTCTTCAAGCATCTCCCATTTCACCTCGTCGAGCTTCTTCAGCATCGCCTCTTCCCCGGGGTCGGGGCAGGCCAGCTCTATCCGGTGGCCGTTCGGGTCGAAGAAGTAGATGGAGTGGAAGATCGAGTGGTCGGTGACGCCGAGCACCTCCACGCCGTTCTTTTCGAGGTGGTCCTTGAAGGCCAGCAGGGTTTCGCGGTCTTTCACCTTGAAGGCGATGTGCTGCACCCACTCGGGGGTGTTTGGATCGCGGCCCATCTCGGGCCGGGTGGGCAGCTCGAAGAAGGCCAGCACGTTGCCCTCGCCCGCATCGAGGAAGATGTGCATGTAGGGATCGGGCTCATGGGTGGAGGGCACGCGGTCTTCGGCGATTGCCAGGATGAAATCCATGTTCAGCATCTTGCCATACCACTCGACGGTTTCCCTGGCGTCCTTGCAACGGTAGGCGACGTGGTGGATTTTTTCTATTTTCATGTCTGTTTCCCTTGATCAGAGACTGTTTTGCCATTTCTGGCGGGTTCCTTTCCGGCCGCGGCCGCGGCCTGCATGGCCTCGCGCAGCACGTCGCGCTCACCGATGTGGTTGGCCAGGATCAGGATCAGGCGGGCGTTGAGCGCATCGCTTTCGTCCTTCGAGAGGCCCTCGTGCAGGGCCAGCAGCTCGGCGTAGAAATCGTCGGGGCCGTCGATGTTGGGGCGGGTGTTCAGGCTGGTCATGGTCTTCTCCTCACTGGCGGCCGGTGGCCTTGCGCAGGGCGGCGATCACGGCGGCTTCGTCGAAATGCGTCCAGCGCGCCGCCACGTGCTGGTCGGGGCGCATCAGATAGACGGCGCTGGCCGCCTCGCCCAGGTAGCGTTCGCGCAGCTCGGGGCTGGCTTCGGGGTCGAGGCGGAGGGTTTCCACCTCGATCCCGCCGTCCTCGAGCCGCTCAGGGGCCTGCGCGGCGAAGACCAGCAGCTGGAACCGGTCGCCCAGCCTGTCGAGCAGCCAGCCGTTTTCGGTGGGCGCGTCGGGGGCGGGCGCGCCGGGGCGGGTGCGGTGCGGCAGCCCGGGGCTGTCGGGGCCGTTGAGGGGCGAGCCGTCATAGGTGCAGGG
>JALSGY010000170.1 GCA_026982515.1 Paracoccaceae bacterium | reverse complement strand
CAGACACCACGCTGGTCGATGTGCGGGTGTCCGAGATGGTGAACCCCAAGCCGGGGGATGGGATCAGCATTGGCGTCGAGAACTTCACCATCCAGGGTGAGCCGAGGCGGGACCGGGATCGGTTGCTCTGGACCATTGAGCTGGTACCCGCATGAAACTGAAGATCGACTTCGAGCCGGATCTCGTGGCCATGCTTCAGGCCGAAGTCAGGGCCGGCGAGCGTGCCGTGAAGGCGGCGATGGCCGCGGCCGGGAACGAGTTGAAACAGGCCTGGCGTCAGCAGATCACTGGCGCGGGGCTCGGTCACCGCCTGCCGCGCACCATCCGTAACCGGACCTATCCGAAACAGGGCGACAGCCTCGATGCTGCGGCTTTCGTGTGGTCCAACGCCCCCGAGATCATCGGCGCGCATGACCTGGGCGTGCTGATCCGCTCGAAGGCGGGGTTCTGGCTGGCAATCCCGCTGCCCGCCGCCGGCAAGGGCCGTGGCGGGGCGCGGCTGACGCCAGGGGAGTGGGAGCGGCGACGAGGGATGCGGCTCCGCTTCGTCTATCGTCGCCGCGGGCCCAGCCTGCTTGTGGCCGACGGTCGGCTAAGCAGTCGGGGGCTCGGCGTGGCATCGCGCTCGAAAACCGGCCGCGGGCGCGCCACGGTGCCGATCTTCCTGCTGGTTCCGCAGGTGAAACTGCGCAAGCGGCTCGATCTGGCGCGGGATGCGGAGCGCGTTGCAGGCAAGGTGCCGCGGCTGGTGGTTGAGCGGTGGGAGAGATCGCGCACGTAACAGACAATACGCCGCTCAATCAGCGCGCATGATCGCCATTTGCAGGTTTATCGTCGGTCATCGCCTCCTTCAGGCGGGCCATCAGGTTGAGGGCTGTCTCAAGGTCCACGGGGGCAAGCGCCTGTTCCAGTGATCGCTCGACGGGTTCGACAGCGCGATGTCCGCATTCCACAAGCGCGCGCCCGCTTTGCGTAATACGGGCAAGCTGTCGGCGACCATGGTGTCGGTCCGGCTCCCGCCTGACGAGGTCGGCTTTTTCCAACTTCGACAGCACACTTTGCATGGATTGCGCGGTAATGAACGCAGCTTCTGCCAGATCCGCATTGGTCTGATCGGGCTTTTCCTCCAGCGCCGACAGGACGGCATATTGTGCCGGCGTCATGCCCAGGGGGCGTAGGGCGTCCTCCATCCGCCTGTGCAACGCATGTTGGGCAACCTTGAGACGGTAACCGATACGGCGGTTGATGGGTTTGTGCGTTGACATGTCAGGGGCCTTATATAATATCAGGTTCCTGATATTAACCTCCAGCCCCGAGAGGAGCAATGCAACATGAACATTTCAGGGATCACGTTCGTCGGCATCCAGACAGAGGACATCGATGGCGCCCATTCCTTCTATCACGAGACGCTCGGCTTGCCGATCATGCAGCAAAGACCGGAGGCCGTGGTGTTTGATACCAAACCAATTCCCTTCGCTGTCAGGAAACCTCTTTCGGATCTGAAAGCGGCTCAGGGAAACCTGGGCGCGGGAGTGGCGCTCTGGTTTTCGTGCAAAGACGCGGACGCGGCACATGAGGAAATGCAGGCGCTCTCCATACCTGTCGTGTATCCCCCGAAGGATGGCCCTTTCGGACGGCATTTCGCATTTCGCGACCCTTTCGGCTACACGATAACCGTGTACTCGGCATGACACGATATTGGGTCGGTGTGGCCAGCCGAGATCATGTCAAGGTCGGAGAGGCCGGCGGTTTCTGCCAGCTCGGGCATGGCAAGGAGGCGCCACTGCGGCGCCTCTCGCCCGGAGATGGCTTGGTGTACTATGCCCCCCGGACGGGCATGAGGACCGGCGAGCGAATTCAAGCTTTCGTTGCCATCGGAAAGATTGCGAGCGGTGGAATCTACCGCGTCCGGCAAGCCGGAAATTTCTGCCCGTTTCGCAGGGATATCGACTATTTCGGTGGTTCGGACGCACCAATATCCGCGCTGATGGATCGCCTTTCCTTCACGAAGAATGATGCAAACTGGGGATTGCTCATGCGACGTGGACTGTTCCAGATCCCGCGCGGTGATTTCAACGCGATAGCCAATGCAATGGGCGTTGGCGCGTCCGCGGAAGAAGCCTGCCGTTGAATGGACCCGGCCTGATCACAACCATCTTGTTTTCGTTTCCACGCTGACCTCTCTCATGCCCTCCACCCGCGAAACCATACTCGCCGCGCTGCATGCGCGGCTCGCGGCGCTGCCGGCCACCACGCTCCGCGGCGAGGAGCTGCCCGAGCGGCCACCGTGCCGGCCTTCCTGCAGGTCTCGCGGGCGGAGCTGCGCAAGCGGCTGAATCTGGTTGGGATGCGGAATGAGTTGCAGCAATGTACCCCGGATGATAGTCGAAAACAGGTTGCCTTGGAATGAATGGCAACGAGCCTTGCGATAAACCCATCCGCACCGAAACATTGATCGGCTCTGCTCGAAGAAGGATCTCGACATGTTTGACTATTCATTGGTTCATTGGTCCACATTCCTGTCGGCCGCAGTGCTGCTGAACCTGTCACCGGGGCCGGACATGGCCTTCATCCTCGGACAAACTGCCCGCGGAGGCGCCAGGGCGGGATTTGCCGCAATGCTGGGTATATGGACTGGTGCTTTCGGGCATGTGATCATGGCGGCGGCCGGGCTTTCGGTGATCCTGGCGACCTCGGCAGTCGCCTTTTCGATCGTCAAGTGGGCGGGGCCGCTTACCTGATCTGGCTTGGCCTGAAGGCACTACGCTCGGCTGGCGCGTCATTCATTGCAGATACGGATCGCCATGACGCCACGTTCCTGTCGATCTACAAACAGGGCGCGCTGGTCGGGCTCTTGAACCCGAAAGTTGCCATCTTCTTTCTGGCGTTTCTGCCGCAATTCGTGGTGGTGGGTGCGGGTCCCGTCCCGGCCCAGTTGTTCCTGCACGGGCTCCTGATTATCGCGGTTGCGGGCCTGATCGAGCCACCGCTTGTGATTGCCGGAGGGAAACTGGTTTCGCGGCTGCGTGCCAATGAACGGATCGGACTGTGGATGGAAAGAACCCTTGGGGCCGTTCTGGTTTCGCTCGGGGTCCGGCTTGCTCTGGAAAACAAGTAGAACGCGACAACCCGACCTTTGCAGATCGCAAGATGAAACAGACCCGATGCTTGCCATCCGCGAATCCACACTGCAGGCGCTGCTGGCGGCCCTGCAGACCATCCCCGCCACCGTCCTGCGCGGCGAGGTGCTGCCCGAGCGCGTGCCGGCCGGGGGCCTGCTGATCCTGCGCGACGGTGAGCCTGGTGAGCCGGAGGTGACACTGTCGCCGCTCGCCTACCACTACCAGCACCAGGCCGAGGTGGAGGCTGTGGTCCAAGGCGCTGCTCGTGACGCCGATTTCGACACGCTGACCGCCAGCATCGGCGCAGCACTCGCCGCTGACCGGACGTTGGGAGGTCTCTGCGACTGGGTCGAGGCGGAAGCGCCACGGCCGGTCGATCTTCCCGTCGAGGGCGGGCCGGCGCTGAAGGCAGCGGTAATCCCGGTCGTGCTGCTCTATTCCACGGCCGACGCCCTAGGCTGATCCCAACAATATGAGGAGAACACCATGCCCCGCGCTC
>JALSGY010000169.1 GCA_026982515.1 Paracoccaceae bacterium | reverse complement strand
GAGCAACTGCTGGCAGCGCTTGCGCGCGGCGAACCGGGGGATTTCCGTGCCGCCGATCCGCTGCACGCTGCCATCCAGGAGGGCTTTCGCCGCCAGGGCATTCCGGTGCGGCTGCAGTCGCTGATGGCCGAGAACCGGCCGGGCGAGGCGATCCTGCGGGCGATGGAGCTTTTCGTCAGCGGGGCGCGCGGCGATCTCGACGAGTTGACCGATGCGCTGACCTTCCTGCGCGCCATGGGTCTGGAAGAAACCGCCCGCCGTGCTGCCATCGAGCTGATCATTCTTGGCCAGGACGAAGCGGGGCAGGGCGGATGAGCGTTGCCATGACCCGGCGCATCCGGGCCTTTCTCGAGGCCCAGGCCGCCGAACTTGGTGCGGCCCGCAACACGGTGCTGGCCTATGGGCGCGATCTGAAGGATTTCGCCGCCTGGCTGGAGGGGCGGGGGCTGAGCTTCGAAAGTGCCGGGCGGGCCGACATCGAGGCCTATCTGGTGCATTGCGCGGCCCAGGGGTTTTCGCGCGCCACCCGCGCCCGGCGGCTCTCGGCAATCCGCCAGCTTTACCGTCACGCCTTCGAGGAGGGCTGGCGCGGCGACAATCCGGCGCTGCGGATCGCCGGGCCGGGGCGTGAGCGGCGGCTGCCGCAGACCCTGAGCGAAGAGGAGGTCGGGCGGCTGCTGGAAGCGGCCGGGCGCACCGGCCGGCGCGAGGGTGACCGGCTGCGCAACGCCTGCATGATGGAGCTTCTTTATGCCACCGGGATGCGGGTGTCGGAACTGGTTTCGCTGCCGGTATCGGCGGTGCGGGGTGATCCACGGATGCTTCTGGTGCGCGGCAAGGGTGGCAAGGAGCGCATGGTGCCGCTCTCGGGGCCGGCCCGCCGGGCGCTGGCCTCCTGGCTGAAGGAGCGCGACGCGGCCCTGGAGAGGGCCCGGCGCAAGGGCGCGGGCGATTCGCGCTATCTTTTTCCTTCCGGCGGGCAGTCCGGCCACCTGACCAGGCATCGCTTTTACGCCCTGGTCAAGGAAATCGCCGTCAATGCCGGGGTCAGCCCCGCAAAGGTGACCCCGCACACCCTGCGCCACGCCTTCGCTACCCATCTGCTGGCCGGTGGCGCGGATCTGCGCGCGATCCAGCTGATGCTGGGGCATGCCGATCTTTCCACGACCGAGATCTACACCCATGTGCTGGAAGAGCGGCTGCGCAGGCTGGTGCTGGAAAATCACCCGCTGGCGCGCGAATAGGGCGGCGCGCCCGCCCGCGCCTCAAAGCGGGCGGCGCCCGCGGCGGCCGGCAAGAACGATAAGCTCGCCGATGTTTTCGCGGGTGATGTAGCCGATCATCCGGCCGTGACTGTCTGTCACCGCCACCGCCACCGGGTTGTGCTGCAGCAGCTCCAGCGCCTTTTCAAGTGGCGCTCCCAGCGGGATGGTGGGCACCTCGCGCTCCATGATCTCGGCGACGAGCGGCGGCGGGCCTTCGGAGGTGACAGAGGAAAAAATGGCATTTCGCGACAGAAAGCCCTGCAGGTTGCCGGCCGCGTCGAGCACCGGAAACTCATGCTGGGTGGTGCGGATCAGCGCATTTGCCGCCGCCTGCAGGCTGTCGTCGGGCGAGAGACTTTCGAACTGCGTGATCATCGCCTCGCGCGCCAGCATCCTGCGGGCCACGTCATGCAGCGCCACGTCAGAGCTTTCGGCGGCCGCCGCCATGAAGATGAACAGCGCGATCAGCAGCAATATCACGTTGCCCGACAGGAGCCCGAAGAATCCGAACAGGAAGGCCATGATCTGCCCGGCCGTGGCGGCGATCCGGGTGGCCGTTAGGCGGTCGGTTCCCATGGCCAGCAGCGCCCGCAGCACCCGGCCGCCGTCCATCGGGAAGGCGGGCAGCAGGTTGAACAGCGCCAGGAAGAGGTTGATATCCGCCAGCCGCACCATGAACCCCTGCGAGGGATCGGCGATCTCTTCCAGCCCGCTCAGGGTCTCGCGGGAGCCGAGAAAGAACGACAGGACAGCCCAGATCACGATGTTCACGGCCGGGCCGGCCAGGGCCACCGCGATCTCCTGGGCGGGCCTTTCGGGCATCCGCTCCAGCCGCGCCATGCCACCGATCGGCAGCAGGGTGATGTCGGGGGTGCGGATGCCGTAGCGGCGTGCCATCAGGGCATGGCCGTATTCGTGAGCGATGACACAGGCGAACAGCGCCAGCACGAACAGGCTGTTCTCGATCGCTGCAGCAGTGCCGCCCTCCATGTAGGAGGCGACGGCGATCCACAGCAGCAGCAGGAAGAAGGTCGAGTGGATCCGCAGCTCGGAGCCCAGCAGCCGTCCGATCGGGAAAGACCAAGTCATGTGCGAACCTCGTTCTGTCGTGCGTCACCCTGTGTCGTGCCTGGCTTCCGGCCCTAGAACGGGATTTCGTCGTCCAGGTCCGAAGGTGCCGGGCTGCCGTATCCGCCGCCGCCGGGTTCCGGTGCCGGCCCGCCGCCGCCCTGAGCGCCCGCGTCGGCGCGACTGTCGAGCAGGGTCAGTTCGCCGCGGTAGGGGCGCAGCACGATTTCGGTGGTGTAGCGGTCCTGCCCGGACTGGTCCTGCCACTTGCGGGTTTCCAGCTGGCCCTCGACATAAACCTTCGAGCCCTTGCGCAGATACTGTTCGGCGATGCGCACCAGCGGTTCGGAAAAGATCGCCACCGAGTGCCATTCGGTGCGTTCGCGCCGCTCTCCGGTGTTGCGGTCCTTCCAGGTTTCGGAGGTGGCGATGCGCAGGTTGCACACCTTGCCGCCGTTCTGGAAGGTGCGCACCTCCGGATCGCGCCCCAGATTTCCCACCAGGATTACCTTGTTCACCGATCCCGCCATTGCAGCCCTCCAGTCAGTCGATTCTTGCCGGTCTGGCGCCGGTTATAACAGCCGTTCACGGGTATTCATTCCCAAAATCGCTCGTCGCTGGCCGTGCGGCGAAAAAACGGTATATTGCCGGCATGCAGCCGGGGGGCAATGTGGGACGAGTGGTGCATATCCTGGCGGCGGCGGCCCTTTTCGCGCCGGCGGCGGCGCCGGCCGAGCCGCTGACACTCTCAAGTCGGGGGCGCGAGGGGGGCTATGACACGCGCCTTGAGGTGCTGGACGAGCGCACCTCGGGGCGGCTTTCCGCGCCGGTGTCGATCGCTCCGCCCCGGGTGTGGATCCCCGGCACGCCGATCGAGGACGAAGAGCTTGGCGCGGGCGCCGGCCCCTGGCTGGCCGCGGCCCGCGATGCCGCACTTCGCCACGGCGTGCCGGTGGAGCTGTTCCTGAGGCTGGTGCGTCAGGAGAGTGGCTGGAACCCCGGCGCGGTTTCGCCCAGGGGGGCGATCGGGCTGGCCCAGCTGATGCCGCAGACGGCGCGGCTGCTGCGGGTCGATCCCCGTGATCCGGTGCAGAACCTGCAGGGCGGGGCGCGCTATCTGCGCATGATGTACGACGAGTTCGGCTCCTGGCGGCTGGCACTTGCAGCCTACAACGCCGGCCCCGATGTGGTGGCGCGCTATGGCGGGGTGCCGCCGTTCGAGGAGACCCGGCAATACGTGCAGGCCATTCTGGCCCGGCGGTAACGCGCCTGTCACGCAAGCGTCAGAAATTTCGGC
>JALSGY010000168.1 GCA_026982515.1 Paracoccaceae bacterium | reverse complement strand
GGGCGAGCTGCATGTGCTGCGTTCGGACCGCATGAGCCTGGTGCCGGGCGCCGATGGCTGGCCGGTCGCGTATGATTACACGGTCGGCAGCCGCAAGCACCGCTTTGAGGTCAGCGAGGAATTTTCGCCGATCTGCCATATCAAGAATTTCCATCCCCAGGATGACCATTACGGGCTGAGCCCGATCATGGCGGCTGCCACCGCGATTGATGTGCATAACAGCGCCTCGTACTGGAGCAAGTCGCTGCTGGATAATGCGGCGCGCCCCTCGGGGGCGATTGTATACAAGGGCGCGGACGGCCAGAGCCAGCTGAGCAGCGATCAATATGACCGGCTGTTGAGCGAGATGGAAAGCTATCACATGGGCGCGCGCAATGCCGGGCGGCCGATGTTGCTGGAGGGCGGGCTTGACTGGAAGCCGATGGGTTTCAGCCCCTCCGACATGGAATTTCAGAAAACCAAGGAAGCGGCCGCGCGCGAGATTGCCACGGCTTTCGGCGTGCCGCCGATGCTGATGGGGATTCCGGGCGACGCCACCTACGCCAATTACCAGGAGGCCAACCGCGCCTTTTACCGCCTGACGGTGCTGCCGATGGTGACCAAGGTCACGGCGGCGGTCAGCAGCTGGATCAGCCGCTTTGTCGGCGAAGACCTGGTGCTCAAGCCCGATCTCGACCAGGTGCCGGCGCTGGCCGCAGAGCGCGACCAGCAGTGGAAGCGGGTGGCGAGTGCCAGCTTCCTGACCGATGCGGAAAAACGCGCCCTTCTGGGGCTGCCCAAGCTGAGCGAGGAAGGATGATGGATATGCGGGACGATCTGGGGCTGGAGCACAAATTCGTGCGCATCGGCGAGACCGAGACGGTCAAGGAAGGCGTGCGCATTGCCGGCTATGCCAGCCATTTCGGCGAGGTCGACAAGGGCGGCGATGTGGTCGCGCCCGGTGCCTATGGCGCCAGTCTGAAGACGCTCAAGGCCAAGGGCGCGCGTATCAAGATGTTGTGGCAGCATGACCCGGCCCAGCCGATCGGCGTGTGGGACGAGGTGCGCGAAGACAAGAACGGCCTGTGGGTCGAAGGGCGAATTTTGAACGATGTGGCGCGCGGACGCGAGGCGGCGGCGCTGATCGGGGCGGGGGCGATTGACGGGTTGTCGATCGGCTATCGCACGGTGAAAGCCACCAGGAACGACAAGGGCCAGCGGCTCTTGCAGGAGCTGGAGCTTTGGGAAGTGTCGCTTGTGACCTTTCCGATGCTGCCCAGTGCGCGGGTGGAATCGGCCAAGGGCGACAGCCCGGAGGCGGATGCCATCCTGCGTGAGCTGGCCGCGGCCTTTGAGGACGCGCGCCAAATGCTGGCCCGAGGAGACGACTGAGCCAGCGATCTGAACCCTCTACTTACAGGAAATTTGCATGAGCAAGACAGAGACGAAAGCTCAGGGCCATGGCCCGGCTGCGGAGGTGAAGACCGCGCTGGCCGGTTTCATGAGCGAAATCAAGAACTTTCAAGACGAAATTCACACTGAACTTGAACAACAGAAAGAGCGACTGACCATGCTGGATCGTAAATCAACCTCTTTTGGCCGCCCGCAGCTGGCCGCCAATGTCGACCTGGACGCCCCGCACAAGAAGGCGTTTGAGGCCTATCTGCGCTCGGGCGACGATGACGGGCTGCGCGGCCTCGACCTGGAAGGCAAGGCGATGAGCACCGCCGTGGCCGCCGATGGGGGCTATCTGGTCGATCCCGAAACCGCCTCGATCATCGCCGGCACCCTGCAGGGCGCGGGCAGCCTGCGCCGGGTTGCCAATGTGGTCAATGTGGAAAGCACCGCTTATGACGTGCTGATCGACGAGGGCAATCTGGGCTCGGGCTGGGCCGACGAGACCACGGCCACCGCCGAGACCGCCACGCCGACCATCGACCGCATCTCCATTCCGCTGCACGAGCTGGCGGCGATGCCGAAAATCAGCCAGCGCCTGCTGGACGACAGCGCCTTTGACATCGAAGCCTGGATGGCCGGGCGCATTGCCGACAAGTTCGCCCAGGCCGAGGCTGCCGCCTTCATCAGCGGCGACGGGATCAACAAGCCGACCGGCATTCTCACCCATCCCACCGTTGCCGATGCCACCTGGAGCTGGGGCAATATCGGCTATGTCATCACCGGCACTTCCGGCGATTTCGATGCCACCAATCCGGGCGATGCGATTGTCGATCTGGTCTATGCGCTGGGGGCGCGTTACCGCGCCAATGGGGCTTTCGTGATGAACTCGAAGACCGCCGGCGCCGTGCGCAAGCTCAAGGACAGCAACGGCCGCTTCCTGTGGTCGGACGGCCTGGCCGCCGGTGAGCCGAGCCGCCTGATGGGCTATCCGGTGGTGATTGCCGAGGACATGCCCGACATTGCCGCCGACTCGATGTCGATCGCCTTTGGCGACTTCGCCGCCGGCTACACCATTGCCGAGCGCCCGGACACGCGCATCCTGCGCGACCCGTTCTCGGCCAAGCCCAACGTGCTGTTCTATGCCACCAAGCGCGTGGGCGGTGATGTCAGCGACTTTGGCGCGATCAAGCTCTTGAAGTTCGGCATCGCCTAAGGGCCACACGAACCCCGCGCCGGGCAACCGGCGCGGGCAGGGCGCGCGCAGCCAGTCTGCGTTGTCTAGCTGCTCCCCTCCGTCCGAGCAATGCAGATGCGCGCGCCCGACCTTTTCAGAGAACCGGGAGGGGCCCGGAATGTTGGAGAAAATCCATGATGTTAGTCGAGCTGACCACAGTGCCGGGCACGGCCATACCGGTCGCACAATTCAAAGAACACCTGCGCCTGGGCACCGGCTTTGCCGATACGGCGCTGCAGGATGGGGTGCTGGAAAACTACCTGCGCGCGGCGCTTTCGGCGATCGAGGCGCGCACTGGCAAGATGTTGTTTTCGCGCTCTTTTCAATGGACCCTGACCGCCTGGCGCGACCTGGGGGCGCAGGCGCTGCCCACGGCGCCGGTTACTGCGCTGAGCTCGCTGACCATTACCGACCGGCTGGGCGCGGCCGAGCTGATTGCGCCCGACAGGTATTATCTGGAGCAGGACATGCACCGCCCGCGCCTGGTTGCGGCCAGCCTGTGCTTGCCGACGATCCCGGTGGGGGGGACGGCGACGATCGTGTTCGAGGCCGGCTTTGGCGCCGCCTGGGGCGATATTCCCCATGACCTGCAACAGGCGGTGTTGCTGCTGGCGGCGCATTATTACGAGCGCCGCTCCGACACCACGCCGGGCAGCGGCGAGATCCCGCATGGGGTGAGCGCGCTGATCGGGCGCTATCGCAATGTGCGCCTGTTTGGCGGGGGGCTGTAGGATGCGCGCGCCCGTTCTCAACCGCAAGCTGGAGCTGCAAGAGCCGCAGAAGGTTGCCGATGGCGCCGGGGGCTTTGCCACTACCTGGGTCGCCCTGGGCACGCTCTGGGCCGATATTCGCCACGGCACCGGGCGCGAGAAGGCGGCCGAGCATCTGACGGTTTCGACCATCCCCTACCGCATCACCGTGCGCGCGGCCCCGGTCGGCGCCCCCTCGCGCCCGCGCCCCGAGCAGCGCTTTGTCGAGGGCACGCGCATCTTTCGCATCCTCGCGGTTACCGAAAGCGATGTCGCCG
>JALSGY010000167.1 GCA_026982515.1 Paracoccaceae bacterium | reverse complement strand
CTGGCGCAGCTTGGCATCGCCTGGGAGCGGATCGAGGCCACCACCCCCGATACCCTCTCGCGCCCGGCCGGCGATCGGTACTGGAGCACCTGGGAAAGGCCGCTGCGCGATACCGAAAAGGCGGTGTTCGAAAGCCACCGGAGGGCCTGGGCGCTGGTGGCGGAACGGGGCGCTCCCTGCCTGATCTTGGAGGATGACGCGCTGCTGGCACGCGGGGCGGCCAGGTTGCTGGAGGCGGTGGAGGGGCGCGACGACATGGATCACCTCACGCTGGAGACCCGCGGCCGGCGCAAGCTGCTTGGCCCGGCGCTGGCGGGTTTGCCCCTGCGCCGCCTCTACCTCGACCGCACCGGTGCGGCGGCCTACGTGCTGTGGCCCTCGGGTGCTGCAATCCTGCTGGCGCGCACCGCCCGCGCCGCCGCCCTGGCCGATGCGGCGATCTGCAGTGCCTGGCGCATGCGTTCGTTCCAGGCGGTGCCGGCGCTGGCCATCCAGATCGATCAGTGCGCCCGATACGGGATCGTCCCGCCGATCGCGGTGAAATCCACCATCGACGTGCAGCGCAGGCCCGACCCGGGCGAGGGCTTCGGGCCGGGCCGGCGGCTGGCCTTCCGCCTGCGCCGGATCGGTGCGCAGCTGCGCATGGGGCTGCGCCAGCTGAGCCACGCTACCGTCGCCCGACGCGAACTGGTCGCCCCCGCCCCGGCCGCCGAGTGGCCGGCGCTGGTGCTGCCCGCCGGCCCGCAGGAGAGCTGAGCGGGGCGGCGCACTCAGGCCGGGGTAACGATCGCGCCGCTCTTGATCTCGCGCAGCACCACGTGGGTCTGGACGCTCTGCACCCCCGCCTGGCGGAACAGGAAATCTTCCAGAAAGCGGTTGTAGGCGTCCAGATCCCGGCACAGGACGCGCATGTGATAGTCCGGCTGGCCGGTGGTGGCGAAACATTCCTGCACCTCCGGCCGAGCGCGTATGGCGGAGATGAAATCCTTCTGCCGGTCGGGGTCGTGGCGGGCCAGCTGCACATGTACCACGGCGTGAAATCCCAGGCCCACCCGGGCCGGATCCACCACCGCGCCATAGCGCGAGATCGCGCCGGCCTCCTCCAGCGCCCGCACCCGCCGCCAGCACGAGGAAACCGACATGCCCGCCTTCTGCGCCAGTTCCGCATGCGAGAGGCGGCAATCGCGCTGAAGGGCCTCGAGGATCAGGCGGTCTCTTTCATCAATGTGCATCACGTGCCATTTGCATCTCATATATTTCGGATAATATGAAACTACATTCCACATTATCCGCTTTTCAAGGAAAATATGAAATCCCTTTTCATCCTTCTGCGCTATGCTGGCGGCAACTGCCACTCCTGCGCGACGGATGCCCCATGACGAGACACGACACGGGTTTTGCCCCATATCGGCTGGATGACCGCTACGAGATGAACCGCGGCAGGGTGCACCTGACCGGCACCCAGGCGCTGGTCCGGGTGATGCTCGACCAGGCGCGGCGCGACCGGGCGGCGGGGCTGCGCACCGCGGGATTCGTCTCGGGGTACCGCGGCTCGCCGCTGGGCGGGCTGGATCTGGAAATGTGGCGCGCCGCCGGGCGGCTGAAGGAAAACCGCATCACCTTCATGCCCGCAGTCAACGAGGATCTCGGCGCCACGGCGGTGCTCGGCGCCCAGCAGGCGGTGCTGGATCCCGACTGCCAGGTCGATGGCGTGTTTTCCATGTGGTACGGCAAGGGGCCGGGGGTGGATCGCTCGGGCGATGCGCTGCGCCACGGCAACGCCTACGGCTCGTCGCCCAGGGGCGGCGTGCTGGTGGTAGCCGGTGACGATCACGGCTGCGTGTCCTCCTCGATGCCGCACCAGTCCGACGTGGCGTTCATGTCCTGGTTCATGCCGGTGCTCAACCCCGCGTCGGTGGAAGAGTATCTGAGCTTCGGCGAGTACGGCTTTGCCCTGTCGCGGTTTTCCGGCACCTGGGTGGGCTTCAAGGCGATCTCCGAGACGGTGGAATCGGCCCGCTCGGTGCAGCTTCCCCCCGATCGCCGCTTCGTCCTGCCCGCCTTCACCCCGCCGCCGGGCGGGCTGCACGTGCGCCGCGCCGACCTGCCGAGCCCAGAGATCGAAACCCGTATCGCCGCCAAGCTGCAGGCGGTGGGCGCCTTCGTGGAGGCCAACCCGATCGATCATGCCCTCTACGGCATCGCGAACGCCACCTTCGGCTTCGTCACCACCGGCAAGGGCCACCTGGACCTGATGGAGGCATTGCGCCTGCTGGGGCTGGACGAAAGCACCTGCCGGGCGTTGGGGATCGACATCTACAAGGTGGGCATGGTCTGGCCGCTGGCCCGGCGCGATGCGCTGGCCTTCGTGCAGGGCAAGCGCGAGGTGATGGTGATCGAGGAAAAACGCGGCATCATCGAAAGCCAGTTCAAGGAATATTTCTACGACTGGCCCGGCCACAAACCCGAACGGATGGTCGGCAAGCACGACGAGAGGGGCGATCCGCTGGTGCCCTGGACCGGAGAGCTCACGCCGCTGAAGCTGGCGCCGCTGATCGCCGGCCGCCTGCACCGCTTCTTCCCCGCCCTCGATCTGCCCGCGCGCGCGGCCCGGCTGGTTGCCGCGCCCGCCCTCGAGGTCTCGGTGCCCGGGGCGCTGCGCCGGCCCTATTTCTGCTCGGGCTGCCCGCACAGCAGCTCCACCCGGGTGCCCGAGGGCAGCCGCGCCGGCTCGGGCATCGGCTGCCACGTGATGGCCAGCTGGATGAACCGCAACACCGACGGCTATGCCCAGATGGGCGGCGAGGGCGTGCCCTGGGTTGCCGCCTCGCTCTACAATGGCGGCAAGCACCAGTTCCAGAACCTCGGCGAGGGCACCTGGTACCATTCGGGGGTGCTGGCGATCCGCCAGGCGGTGGCGGCGGGCACCAACATCACCTACAAGATCCTCTACAACGAAGCCGTGGCCATGACCGGCGGCCAGCCGGTGGACGGGCCGGTTTCGGTGGCCGGCATCGCCCAGAGCTGCCGCGCCGAGGGGGTGCAGCGCATCGCCGTGGTCTCGGATGAGCCGGGGCAGTTCTCCGCCGGCGATTTCCCGCCCGGCACCACCTTCCACCACCGCGCGCAGCTTGACGCGGTGCAGCGCGAGCTGCGCGAGATCCCCGGCGTGAGCGTGCTGATCTACGCCCAGCCCTGCGCGGCCGAAAAGCGCCGCCGCCGCAAGCGCGGCACGCTGGAGGATCCGCCGCGTTTCGCCGTCATCAACCAGGAGGTCTGCGAGGGCTGCGGGGACTGCTCGCTCCAGAGCAACTGCCTGAGCATCGAACCGGTGAAGACCCCGCTGGGGCGCAAGCGGCGGGTGAACCTTTCCAGCTGCAACAAGGATTTCACCTGCCTCGACGGCTTCTGCCCAAGCTTTGTCACCGTCGAGGGCGCCCGACTGCGCCGCGGCACGGCTGCCGACATCGATGCCGCAGAGCTGGCCGCGCGGCTGGAACGCCCCGAAATCGCCCCGCTTGATCGGCCCCGCAACCTGCTGGTCACCGGGGTGGGCGGCACCGGGGTAGTGACGGTGGGGGCGCTGATCACCATGGCCGCGCATCTGGAGGGGCGGGGGGCGAGCGTGCTCGACTTCACCGGTTTC
>JALSGY010000166.1 GCA_026982515.1 Paracoccaceae bacterium | reverse complement strand
GAGATCGGGGTCCAGGGTCATCGGGATGTATTCGCCGCGTCGCCACAGCTCTCCGAGATCGTCGTAGAAGCGTGAAAGCGGGTGCCCCGACTGGCCGGTGGAGATGATGAACACCGAGCTGTCGGGATCGGCAAGATCATACACCCCGCGATAGCCCGCGCCCTGGATGTTGATGAAGGGCTCGGGCTCGCGCCCCGAGGTGAGGCCGCGGTTGAGCGTGTTGTCCCCCCCCGAGGTGGACTGGCGGATGTTCACGAACCACTTCAGTATCGGCACCTCGCCCAGCACCGGATGGTCCTGGCGGGCCTCATGGGCATCGCCCCAGCGCAGTGATTCCAGCGCCGTGCCGTAGTTTTCGACGATCCACACCAGAGCCTCGTCCAGCGCCATCCGCGCGATGTCGGTGCAGCTTTCCTTCGGCACCGACTGCACGATGTCGCACCAGGCCGAGGCGCCGTCGATGTCGCGGAACACCCGCTCTATGAACAGCGGCTCCACCCGCGGGAAGGCGCGCGCCAGCGGGCCCAGATCATCGCGGATCAGCCGCTCCTGCAGGGCCCGCATCCAGGCCGCGTAGATCAGCGGCTCGGGCAGGTGCTCGTTCATGTCGCCGTTCCAGTCGGCCAGCATCTCCAGTGCCCGCTGGCGGAGGCGCTCCGGCGTGCCCTCGGGGGCGGCCTCGCCGGTGAACCACAGATCGCGCGCGATCAGCGGCAGAAGCGAGCGGGCGGTGTAGCTGACGGTGTCGAGCTGGGCCTCGATGAAGCTTTCGCGGGTGTGCACCTCGCGGCTTTGCATCAGCTTGCGCCAGCGCTGGATGCGCTGACTGTCGCCCCAGGTGTAGGAGAGGTTGAGCGGGAAGGGGCGCTCGACGATCTTGTTGTTGGTGTTGCCCAGGATGCCCCCGGCGGGCGAGACGAACTCGGGGTTGGAGGCGTAGTTCATCCGCCCCTGCCAGCGGTTGGTGTCGATCCAGCCGGGTGCGGGCAGGCGCCCTTTCGTCTGGCTCTGGGCGAGGCGCCGGGGAACCACGCCGATGGTCTTCATGGCGATGGTCTCGCGGTCGGCCAGCACCAGGTTCTGGGCCGGGGCAATGAGCAGCTCGCCGGCGGCGATGGCTTCGGCGACGGTACCGGCGCGCATCAGCTTCAGCGCAAAGGCCAGTGAGCTGTCCTCGGGGCTCAGCCCCGTCCAGGCCAGCGAGACCGCATGCCCCGGCGGGGTCACGGCGGAAAGGGCGAACTGGTCGGCCGGCAGCAGCGGGCCGTTATCCGACCACCGCAGGGTGATGGTGCGCGGCGCCTGTCCCCTGACCTGGATGATCGAGGCGCGGGTGCGCAGCGGGCGGTAGCCCTCGGGGGTAAGCACCTCGTCGGGGTTGTCGGGGTTGAGCTTCTCGATGAACAGATCCTGGTCATCCACCCAGGCGGTGGTCAGCCCCCAGCCCAGCCGGTCGGAGCGGCCCACCAGCACCGCCGGAATGCCGGGGATGGTGCCTCCGATCACCCCGCCGGTGGAAAGCTCCAGCCGGGCCAGATACCACGGCGAGGGGGCGCTGAAGGGCATGTGCGGATCGTTGGCCAGCAGCGTGCCCCCGGAGGCCGAGCGCGAGGGCGCTGCGGCCCAGGCATTGGAGGCCCCGGCCTGGCCCGCGGGGGGCAGCGGGAACAGCGGGTCGGGGGGTGCCTCCTGCACCGCCGCATAGCGCGGCAGCCCGGGAAACAGCGAGGAATACTCTGGCAGTTCGGCGATGCCGCTGCCCGGCACCTCGGGCAGGATGTCGCGCACCCGCTCGGGCGGCAGCATCAGCGCGGTGCGCGCCAGCAGGATCTCCTGGCGGAACTGGCTGGTGAGCCTCAGCGCCATCAGCTTGGCCAGGGCGATGGAATCGGCCGGCTGCCAGGGCGCGATGCGGTTGGAAAACAGGAAGAATTCCGGCGCACCCCGCCCCAGCGCCTCGTCGTTGACCTCCTGCAGCCAGGCATTGACGCCGGCCGCGTAGGCTTCCAGCGCGGCCCGGGTTTCGGCGTCCAGCGCCTCGACCGATTTCAGGGAAAGGTTGTAGATGTCGAGCCGGCGCATGAACTCGTCCGTCTTCAGGGTGCGGGGGCCGAACAGCTCCGACAGCCGCCCCTGCGCGGTGCGCCGCATCATCATCATCTGCCACAGCCGGTCCTGGGCATGGGCGAATCCGAGGCCGAAGAACACGTCGGTGTCGTTTTCGGCGAAGATGTGCGGCACGTTGCTGTTGTCGCGCACGATCTCCACCGGCCCGCTCACCCCGGTGACCTGGTGGGTCTTGTCGTAGTCGGGCAGGGAGCGCGCCGCCAGCCAGTAGACGAGGGCCAGCCCCGCCAGGCCCAGCCCCACCAGCCCCAGGAAGATGCGAAGAAGCCAGCGGAATAGTCTTGCCATGTCTGCCCGTGGTTGACCCCGGCACCGGAGCCGGTAATTAGGTGAAGCAATAGGACATGTTGGCGGGAGGGGAAAGTCATGGCTGACGTCACGTTTCTGGGACTGGGGGTCATGGGCTACCCGATGGCGGGGCATCTGGCGAAGGCGGGCCATGCGGTGACCGTCTACAACCGCACCATGGCGAAGGCGGAAAAATGGGTGGCCGAGCATGGCGGCACGATGGCTCCCACCCCGCGCGAGGCGGCGCAGGGCGCCGAATTCGTGATGGCCTGCGTGGGCAACGACGACGATCTGCGTGCCGTCTGCCTGGGCGAGGAGGGGGCCTTTGCGGGCATGAGCCCGGGCAGCGTCTTCGTCGATCATACCACCGTTTCGGCCGCCGTGACGCGCGAGCTTTACGCCGAGGCGGACGCGCGGCAGATATCGTTTGTGGATGCGCCGGTCTCGGGGGGGCAGGCGGGCGCCGAGAACGGCCAGCTGGTGGTGATGTGCGGCGGCGATGAAGGCGCCTTTGCCCGTGCCGAGCCGGTGATCGCGGCCTATGCCAAGACCTGCCGGCGGATGGGCGAGAGCGGTTCCGGCCAGTTGACCAAGATGGTCAACCAGATCGCCATTGCGGGGCTCTTGCAGGGGCTCTCCGAGGCGCTGCATTTCGCCGAGAAGGCGGGGCTGGACGGGCGCGCGGTGGTCGAGGTGATCGGCGGCGGCGCGGCCGGCTCGTGGCAGATGCTCAACCGCTACGAGACAATGCTCGACGACGAGTTCGACCACGGCTTCGCGGTGGACTG
The DNA here is from genome assembly GCA_026982515.1 of Paracoccaceae bacterium. GTDB lineage: Bacteria > Pseudomonadota > Alphaproteobacteria > Rhodobacterales > Rhodobacteraceae > S012-89. Next base: position 488 of record JALSGY010000166.1, on the reverse strand, counting down.
GATGCGCAAGGATCTCGGCATCTGCCTGAGGACGGCCGATGAAAACGGCACCTCCCTGCCGGTTACCGCGCTGGTGGATCAGTTCTACAAGGACGTGCAGAACATGGGCGGCGGGCGCTGGGACACCTCCAGCCTGATCAGGCGGCTGCGCGCCCTCGGCTGAGGCGCATTCCGCCGGGCAGGGGCCGCCGGGCAGGGGCCGTGCGGGCGAGCCCGGGGCCGGGACAGGGGCAAAGGCCGGGAGGAGAGGGGCAGGGGGCTGCCGCCCCCCTTCGCCCTGCGGGCAAATTCCCCCCGCGAGTATTTCCCGACAGAAGAAGATGCGGAAGGGGGGATCAGGCGGGGATGTCGAACCCCGGCGGGGCCAGTTCGAATCCTTCGAATCGGAAGCCGGGGCTCACGGTGCAGCTCACCAGCGTCCAGGCGCCGGTGCCCTGCGCCGATTGCCAGTGGCCGGCGGGGACTACGAATTGCGGGCTCTGGCCCGA
>JALSGY010000165.1 GCA_026982515.1 Paracoccaceae bacterium | reverse complement strand
CGCAAGCTTGCCCCCCATGAATACCAGGGCGGCAGCTTCGCCATCTCCAACCTCGGGATGTTCGGCATCGACAATTTCGATGCCGTCATCAACCCCCCGCACGGCGCGATCCTGGCGGTCGGCGCCGGGGTGAAGAAGCCGGTGGTCGGCCCGGATGGCGAACTGGCAGTGGCCACGGTGATGAGCGTGACGCTGTCGGTGGATCACCGGGTGATCGACGGCGCCCTTGGCGCCCGCCTGCTGCAGGCCATCAAGGACAACCTGGAAAACCCGATCGCCATGCTGGCCTGACCGGCTTCACCTTGCCGAAATACTCCCGCCGGAGGCGGAAAGAACGAAAGGCCGGGCAATGCCCGGCCTCTTGTTTCAACATCTTTCCTGAAAACTCATACTTCCTGATCGTCCAGCAGCTGATCCATCTCCACCGAGGGGTGGTCGCAACCCGCCTCGCCGACGATGCGCGCCGGCACCCCCGCCACCGTGGAGCAGGCCGGCACGTCGCGCAGCACCACCGACCCGGCGGCGATGCGGCAGCAGCGCCCCACCCGGATGTTGCCCAGCACCTTGGCCCCGGCCCCGATCAGCACCCCGTCGCCGATCTTCGGGTGGCGGTCCTCGTCCTCCTTGCCGGTGCCGCCCAGCGTCACCGCGTGCAGCATGGAAACGTTGTCCCCCACCACTGCGGTCTCGCCGATGACGATGGAATGGGCATGATCGATCATGATCCCCTGCCCGATCCGCGCCGCCGGGTGGATGTCCACCCCGAAATGTTCCGACACCCGCATCTGGATCAAATAGGCCAGATCCCTGCGCCCCTGCTGCCACAGCCAGTGCGCCACGCGATGCGCCTGCACCGCCTGGAACCCCTTGAAATACAGCAGCGGCTGGATGAAGCGGTGGCAGGCCGGGTCGCGCTCGTTCACGGCCACGATATCGGCCCGCGCCGCCTGCCCCAGCGTCGCATCCGCCGCATAGGCCGCATCGGCGATCTCGCGCAGCAGCTGCTCGCTCATCTCGCCCGAGGCAAGCTTCTGCGCCATCCGGTAGGCCAGCGCCTTCTCCAGGCTTTCATGGTGCAGCACACAGGCATGCACCAGCCCGCCCAGCAGCGGCTCCTCGGCCACCGCCGTCATCGCCTCCTCGCGGATCCGGCTCCACACCGGGTCCAGCTTGGCCAGGTTCTTGCGCGTTTCAGCCATGCGGCTTTCCTCCGTTGCCCCTGCGTTCTACTACAGACAGCGGGAAAGCTCAAAACGCAAGGGTCCGGGCGGAGAATTGAAATGGCTGAAACATCGCCGCAAGAGATCCGCGCGCCTCTCGGCAGATGCCGGACGAACAGGCCCCGCCCTACAGATCGGGCAGGCCCAGCCGCAGCAGATGCACCGAAAGGCGCAGCCCGCCATCGGCGAAATCCCCGCCCTCGGCACTCAGCAGCAGGTCGGTATCGGCGTAATAGGCCTGCGGCGTCCCGGTCAGCCCCCGCACCCAGGATCCCTGCCCCAGCCCCAGCCCGCTGCCATAGCGGTTGTCGGAGCCCGGCACCCCCAGCCGCCAGGAAGTCAGCGTGCCGGAGATTGCCGCCGTCACCCGTCCGGTAATGCCGAAGACGATGGAAAAGGCCGGAATCGCCCCGGCCAGCGTATTGGTCGGACCGGCCGTCACCACGTGGTCAAGCTCCACCACCTCGAAGACGGTCGCCGCATTCTTCGGCGAAAGCGCCACCACGCCCTTCGCCCAGCCAAGCCCGTCGAAGACGGCCGGGGCCGAGACATCCTCCACCCAGGCCCGCCAGCCGCGCCCCGGTGTGGCGAAGACCCAGCCGCCATTGGCGTAAAGCGCCACGTCGCCCTCGCGCCCGGCCCATTCGTTGACCGCCCCGACCGGCACCCCATAGCAGTCGCCTTCCGCGGCCGCCGCCGGCGGCAGCGTCACGTCCACCGATTTCAGCACCAGCTCGCACAGCCCGTCGAGCCGCACCAGCGCCTCGTTTACGGTCACGTGTTTCTGTGCCTGCGCCGCCTGCAGCAGCGGCAACCCCAATCGCGGAGAATTAGCCATTGATATCCACCTTTCTGAACAAGCCGGGCCCGAACCGGGCCGAAATCTGCGCCACCTCGACGGCAAAGGGCGCCACCACCCCGTCGGCCGCCTGATCGGCCGCCGCATAGCGCCAGGCGGGGCTGGCCACCGTCGCCTCGCGAAGCACCGCGCCGTCTTTCACCACCCGCACCAGATAGCTTTCGCTCTCCTCGCCCAGCGGCACCTCCACCGATTGCCAGCTGTCGCCGTCGATCCGGGTGCGCCGGATCCAGCTCACCGCCAGATCGCCCGTCCCCTCGCGCAGCGCACGCAGATGCACCGGGGCCAGCGGCCGCAGCCCGATGCCCTGGAAAGCTTCCACCCGGTGCAAGTAGGAAGGATCATCGGGCGGCCGCCCCGCCGGGCCGATCCGCCAGTGCCGCGCCAGGCCACGCGCCGCCTCGTCAAGCGCCACCTGCTCCACCGCCCCGTCGAGCAGCACGAAGATGCTGCCCGCCGGCCAGTCGGTGGAGGGCAGGGCATCGCTGCCGGCCTGCCCGCGCAGCCGCCCCGAGATCTCCCAGGTATCGGGCCCCACCAGCACCGCATCGGTGAACTGGAACAGCTCCCAGTTGGCCGAAGAGCCATCCCCGATCGCCGCCAGGTTGGCGCCGGCCAGAACCTCCTCCAGCGGGGCCGAGGCCAGCGCCCCGCCGCCGAGCACCACCCGCAGCGGCGCGCCACGATCGATCATCCCCGGCCGGGCCGCGGCCAGCGCGCTGGCGGTGGTGCCCATCACCGCTGCCCGGCTCAGCAGCTGGTTGAGCACATAGCCGTTGTCGCTGGTGGCCGAATGGATCGCCACCGATCCCGGCCAGGGCTGGGCGGCCGCCGCCACATGGGGCGCATGGGGCACCTCCGAGCCCCTCAGCAGCGGCAGGTCCAGGAATACCGGCCACACCGGCACCGGCGCCACGAAGGGGCGCAGAACGCCGGGGCTGTCAGCGGCATCGGAAGCGCGGTAGATTTCCTCCTCCACCCGCACCGCCTCGATCAGCTGCCCCTCGCCCAGGGTCACCCGGTCGATGCGGTAGCGCCCCGTCTCCTCGTCGTCGCGCCACTCGATCACGTCGCCCGCCCCCAGCGCCAGCCCCGAGGGCGGCAACGCCAGGCGCAGCCCGTCGCGCGCCACCCGCGCCTCGGCCAGCCAGCGCTCCGTCACCGCCCGCGCCTCCGCCCCGGTCAGCAGCAGCGCCATTTCGGTGCTTGCCACCGGCCCGCCCGGCTCGTCGGCAAACACCGCCTCCTCGGCGCGCACCTCGTAATCGCCATCCGCATCCACATAGCTCAGCCGCAGCCGCCCGGCCTGTTCGGCCCGGCCCGCGCGCAGCTTCTCGACGGGGCTGTCAAGCTCGCCCGGCCAGGCCACGGACTGGATGTCGAGCGCCGCCCGCGCCCGCCCGCCACGGTTGCGAAACACCAGCCGCCCGCCGCGTTCCATCGCCTCGAAACCGTAGGCCAGGATCAGCGGCTGCAGGGCGGCACGGGCGCTGTCCGCCTCGTTCACCGCATAGCCGCGCAACAGCCCCCACAGGGCGCTCACGTCCACCTCGCGCACCCCCGCACGCGCACAGATCTCGGCCACCACGTCAGCCAGCCCCCGCGCGCTCACC
>JALSGY010000164.1 GCA_026982515.1 Paracoccaceae bacterium | reverse complement strand
TCGGTTTCCTCACCCAGATCCTGCTGGCCAACCAGGTGGCCACCGGCCTGGCTCTCACCCTCTTCGGGCTGGGGCTGTCCTCGCTGATCGGACAGGGCTACCTGGGCATCAAGCCGCCCGCCACCGGCCGGGTGGAGCTGCCGCTGCTTGCCGATATCCCCGTCCTCGGGCCGGTGCTGTTTCGCCATGACCTGATCGTCTATTTCTCGATCGCACTGCTGGCGGGCATCTGGGCCTTCCTGAAATTCACCCGTGCCGGGCTGATCCTGCGCGCGGTGGGCGAAAACCACGATGCAGCCCATGCGCTGGGCTACAAGGTAGTATGGATCCGCATCGCCGCCATCGCCTTCGGCGGTGCCGCGGCCGGGCTGGGCGGAGCCTACATCAGCCTCGTGCGGGTGCCACAGTGGACCGAGGGCATGACAGCAGGCGCCGGCTGGATCGCCCTGGCCATCGTCGTCTTCGCCAGCTGGCGCCCCTGGCGCATTCTGCTGGGTGCCTATCTTTTCGGCGGGGTGACCGTCCTGCAGCTCAACCTGCAGGCGGCAGGGCTGGCCGTGCCGGTCGAATACTTGTCCATGTCGCCATATCTGATAACCATTCTTGTACTGGTTGTCATGTCGGCCAATCGCACCCGGGCCGCGCTTGGCGCTCCTGCCGAGCTGGGTCGGGCTTTCCACGCCTCGAGCTAGGGGCAACGCTGCCAACCCCGGGCTCGACCCGGACAACACAACAAGGGAGAATTCGATGAAACGCAGAACAGTCCTGAAAGGCGCCGGCGCACTTGCACTGAGCACCGGGATCGCCGGCACCGCCTGGGCCGCAAGGCAGGTCAAGGCGGGTTTCGTTTACGTGGGTCCGGTCGGCGACGGCGGCTGGACCTATGAACACGACCAGGGCCGCAAGGCCGTGGAAAAGGCCTACGGCGACAAGGTGGAAACGACCTATGTGGAAAGTGTTCCCGAAGGCGCCGATGCAGAGCGCGTGATGACGCAGATGGCCCTTGGCGGCGCCGACATCATCTTCACCACCTCGTTCGGCTACATGGACGCGACCATCAAGGTGGCCAAGAAATTCCCGAACGTGAAGTTCGAGCACGCCACCGGCTACAAGCGCGCCGAGAACGTGGCCACCTACTCGGCCCGTTTCTACGAGGGCCGCGCGGTGATCGGCACGATCGCCGGACGCATGACCAAGACCAACAAGATCGGCTACATCGCCTCCTTCCCGATCCCGGAAGTGATCCGCGGCATCAACTCGGCCTACATCCACGCCCGGAAGGTGAACCCCGATGTCGATTTCAAGGTGGTCTGGGTCTACACTTGGTTCGATCCGGCCAAGGAGGCCGACGCGGCCAAGGCGCTGATCGAACAGGGCGTCGACGTGATCATGCAGCACACCGATTCCACCGCACCGATGGCGATCGCCGAAGAGAAGGGCATCATCGCCTTCGGCCAGGCCTCCGACATGTCGGCCTTCGGCCCCAATGCCCAGATGACCGCGATCATCGACAACTGGGGGCCCTATTACGTCAAGCGCGTGGGCCAGGTGATGGACGGCACCTGGAAGAGCGAAGACACCTGGGACGGCATCGGCCCCGGCATGGTCGCCTTCGCCCCCTTCAACAAGAACATGCCCGCCGAAGTGGCCTCCGAGGCGCAGGCAATGATCGACGCCATCGCCAAGGGCGAATACCACCCCTTCACCGGCCCGCTCAACAAGCAGGACGGCACGCCGTGGCTGGCCGCGGGCGAAGTGGCCGACGACGGCACGCTTGCCGGCCTGAACTTCTATGTCGAGGGGCTGACGGGCGATATCCCCAGCTGATCTCTCCCGGCTAAAGCCCCCCGAAAGGCCCGCGCCCCCGCGGGCCTTTTCCTTTGCCGTCCCACGTGGCAGGTTCCCCCCATGAAACAGACGCTCACCACCCCTGACGGAGCCCCGCTCTCGTCTCTCTGCTTCGGCACCATGCAGTTCGGCGAAAGCCGCCGCCGGCTGGGGATGGAACAGGTGGATCTGCTCTATCTCCATCAATGGAACGACGACACGCTGGAGGAAACATGAGCGACTTTCTGGTCATCGGCGGCGGCATCGCAGGTATCTCGGCCGCGGCCCGGCTTTCGCATCTGGGCCGGGTCATCCTGCTTGAAGCGGAAAATGGCCTTGGCTACCACGCCTCCGGCCGCTCGGCCGCACTTTACGAGGAAAGCTACGGCAAGCCCTCGACGGTGGCGCTCAACAAGGCCAGCCGCGAATATCTCACGCAGGCGAACGGCGGCGTGACCTCGCCGCGCGGCCTGATGATCGTAGGCAGCAAGGGCCATGAGGAGGCCTTCGAGAAGGATATGGCCGAGATGTCGTTCTCGCCGATCACGGTGGAGGAGGCACTTGAGAAGGTGCCGATCCTCGACCGCGAGGTCCTGACAGGCGCCGGTTTCAACGCCGAGGCCTGGGACATCGACACCGACCTGCTGATCCAGAACTTCGCCCGCGAGGTCCGGGCGGGCGGCGGCGAGGTGCTGACCGGCCAGCAGGTGCAGAAGATCACCCGCGAGGCGGGCCGTTGGCGGGTGCAGACGCAAAAGGGGGAGTTTCCCGCCGAAATGCTGTTCAACGCGGCCGGGGCCTGGGTGGACGACATCGCCCGCATGGCCGGGATCGAGCCGCTCTGTTTCACGCCCTATCGCCGTTCCATGGCCCGCCTGCCCGCCCCCGGCGGCCATGACGTGAGCCGCTGGCCGATGATGTTCGGCCCCGGCGAGACGTGGTACGCCAAGCCCGACGCCGGCAAGCTGCTGGTCTCGCCGGCCGAGGAAGAGGCCACGCACCCCCATGACGCCTGGGCCGACGATCTGGTGATTGCCGAAGGGCTGGCCCGCTACGAAGCGGTGGTGAGCGAACCCGTCACCCGGGTGGAGACAACCTGGGCGGGCCTGCGCACCTTCGCTCCCGACCGCTGCCTGGTGATCGGCCCCGAACCCGATGAGCCCTCGTTCTTCTGGGTTGCAGGGCAGGGCGGCTACGGCTTCCAGACCTCACCCGCCGCCAGCCGTCTGGTGGCCGATATCGTGGCCGGACGCCCCCCCGAGCTGGACAAGGACACGGTGGCGGCGCTCTCTCCGGCGCGGCTGCGCTGAAGCCGCGCGAACATGGCCCGCCCTGCCCGCGCCCCTACCCGTCTGCGCGGATCCTCTCGTTCTTCGGATCATGGGGGCTGTCGATGGTTACCTCGGCATCCCACAGGGCATCGAACATCCTGACCTGAAGCCGGGTGCCCGGTTCGGCCAGATCGGGGCGCACATAGCCCATGCCGATGGACTTGCCGAAGACCACCGACCAGCCGCCCGAGGTCAGCCGGCCGACCTTTTCACCCTCGTGGTAAAGCGCCTCGCGCCCCCAGGGATCGGCATCCTCGGGGCCGTCGATCAGCACGGTGACGCATCTGCTGCGGATGCCGGTTTCGAGCATCGCCTGCTTGCCGTGGAACTCTCTGGAAAGATCCACGAACCGGTCCAGACCGGCCTCCAGCGGGGTGGCATCGCGGCCCAGCTCGGTGCCGAAGGCGCGGTAGCTCTTTTCCTGGCGCAGCCAGTTCTGCGCCCGCGCGCCCACCGGCCTGAGCCCGTGGCGTTCGCCCGCCTCCATCAGCCGGTCCCACAGGTAGTTCTGCATCTCGATCGGGTGGTGCAGCTCCCAGCCCAGTTCCCCCGTA
>JALSGY010000163.1 GCA_026982515.1 Paracoccaceae bacterium | reverse complement strand
CGTCAGCCGATCGAGATAGAGGTTCTTGAGATCCTCCAGCTCTTCGCGGAACATGATCGAGCCGACGCTGCGGTTGGCATAGACCAGCGTGAATTCCGATTGCGCCTCGCGCGCCAGGGTCGTCTTGAGGATCGACAGGATCGGCGTGATCCCCGAGCCGCCGGCGAAGGCCACGAAGCGCCGCGCCGCGCCGGGCTGCAGCGGCACGTGGAAATTGCCCGCCGGCGGCATGGCCTCCAGTCGCTCGCCCACCTTCAGTTCGTCGTTGGCCCAGGTGGAAAAGGCCCCCCCCTCGACCCGCTTGATGCCGATGCGCAGGACGCCTTCGTCCTTGCCTGCGCAGATCGAATAGCAGCGGCGCAGTTCCTCTCCGCCGAAATCGCGGCGGAAGGTGAGATACTGGCCGGGGATGAAATCGAATTCCCCGGCCGCGCCGTTTTCAGGGCGCAATGTCACGACCACCGCATCGCGGGTCGTCTTGCGGATGTCGGTGACCGTCAGTTCATGAAACCGCGCCATCGGTTCCTCCCTAGATGCATTTGAAATGTTCGAATGGCTCGAGGCAGCCCAGGCAGCGCCACTGCGCCTTGCAGGGGGTCGATCCGAACTGGCTGATCTTCTCCAGCCGGTCCGAGCCGCAGCGCGGGCAGCGCGCGGGGCTGCCGGAGGGCTGCGGCGGGGCGATGCCGTATTCTTCCAGCCTGCGGCGGCCCTTTTCCGACAGCCAGTCGGTTGTCCAGGCCGGCGAGAGCCGACGAACGAGCTTCAGCTTCTCGATCCCCCGGGCACGCAACGCGGCCTCGATATCGCGGTTGATGAGTGTCGTTGCCGGGCAGCCCGAATAGGTGGGCGTCACCGTCACCTGCAGCGTATCCTGCGTCCAGGCGATGTCGCGGATGATTCCCAGATCCACCAGCGAGATCACCGGGATCTCCGGGTCGGGGACGCCATCCAGCCACTGCCATACCTGTTCGACCGAGGGCCTTGACATGACGCTACCAGCTTGCCCCCGGATAGGCCCGCTGCAGCCACTGCATCTGCGTCAGCATGTGGCCCAGGTGTTCGGTGTGGCGCGCGCCGTTCTTGCCGCCGCGGTGAAAGAAGCGGCCCTCGGGGACGCGCAGCGTCGCCTCGTCCAGGACGCGGCCCACCAGGGCGTCGTATTCCTCGCGCAGACCGGCCGGATCGGGCGCGATGCCGGCCCGGGCCATTTCTTCGTCCACCTCGTCGGGGGCGAACATCTCGCCCACGTAGGGCCACAGGTAATCGAGCGCTGCCTGCATCCGGGCGTGGCTTTCCTCGGTGCCGTCACCCAGCCCCACCACGGTGCCCGAGGAGCGCTCCACGTGGTAGGCGACTTCCTTGCCGGCCTTCTCGGCGATTTCGGCCACGCGCGGCTCGGCGCTGTTCATCAGCCGTCCCAGCAGCACCGACTGCCAGGCATCGAACAGGAACTGGCGCATCATGGTGCGGCCGAAATCGCCATTGGGCAGTTCCACCAGCAGCAGGTTGCGGAAATCCCACACGTCGCGCAGGAAGGCCAGCTTGTCGGCATCGCGCCCCTTGCCCTCCACCTCGCCGGCGAGGTTCAGCCACAGCTGGGTCTGGCCGATCAGGTCCAGCGCGGTATTGGCCAGGGCGATGTCTTCCTCGAGCACTGGCGCATGGCCGCACCACTCCGATACCCGCTGCCCGAGCACCAGCGTGTTGTCTCCCAGCCGCAGCAGGAACTGAAACAGGGCTTCTTCGCGCGTCATCACATCGCCCCCGCATCTTCGGGAATGTCGAAGAAGGTCGGGTGGCGGTAGACCTTGGAGTTGGACGGCTCGAACAGCGGGCCCTTCTCGCCGGGCGAAGAGGCGGCGATATGCGCTGCCTGCACCACCCAGATGGAGACGCCCTCGTTGCGGCGGGTGTAGACATCGCGGGCATTGCGGATGGCGGTTTCGGCATCCGGCGCGTGCAGGCTGCCGACGTGGCGGTGGCTCATCCCGTGCTGGCCGCGGATGAACACTTCCCAAAGGGGCCATTCGTCTTTCATCTGTTCCTCCCTTGCTCTGAGGGGTTATTCGGCGGCCGCGGGGGCGGCCTTCTTGCGGGCATGCGCCAGCAGGGCGTCGCGCACCCAGGCACCTTTTTCCCAGGCCTTCACCCGGTCGTTCATGCGATCCACGTTGCACGGGCCGTTGCCCTTGATGACGTCGAAGAATTCGTCCCAGTCCGGCTCGGTGAAATCGTAACCCTGCTTTTCTTCGTTCCACTTCAGGTCGGGGTCGGGGCATTTCAGCCCGAGGTATTCCATCTGCGGGATCGTCTGGTTGACGAATTTCTGCCGCAGCTCGTCATTGGTGGCGACCTTGATCTTCCAGGCCATCGACTGCGCCGTATGGACCGAGTCCTTGTCGGGCGGGCCGAACATCATCAGCGCCGGATACCACAGCCGGTCCACGGCATCCTGTGCCATCCGCTTCTGTTCGGGGGTGCCGAAGGCCATGGCCATCATGATCGAATAGCCCTGACGGGCGTGAAAGCTCTCTTCCTTGCAGATGCGGATCATGGCCCGCGAATAGGGCCCGTAGGAGGTGCGCTGCAGCGCCACCTGATTGACGATTGCCGCCCCGTCCACCAGCCAGCCCACGGCGCCGATGTCGGCCCAGTTGAGGGTGGGGTAGTTGAAGATCGAGGAATATTTCATCCGGCCTTCGTGCAACAGCTCGATCAGCTCGTCGCGGCTGACGCCCAGCGTCTCGGCCGCCGAGTAGAGGTAGAGCCCGTGCCCCGCCTCGTCCTGCACCTTGGCCAGCAGGATCGCCTTGCGCTCCAGCGTGGGCGCGCGGGTGATCCAGTTGCCCTCGGGCAGCTGGCCCACCACCTCGGAATGGGCGTGCTGGCCGATCTGGCGGATCAGCGTGGCGCGGTAGTCGTCGGGCATCCAGTCCTTGGGCTCGATCTTCTCGCCGGCATCGATGCGGTCCTGGAAACGGCGCTCCTCCGGCGTCATTTCCTCGCGGGGCTTGACCCCGGTGCTGGCGGTCCTGATCATCTGCGCGTACATCGGGTTCCTCCCCTCAGATGCGTTCAAGTATCATGGCGGTTCCCTGGCCTACGCCCACGCACATGGTGCACAGCGCGTATCGTCCGCCGGTGCGCCGCAGCTGGTAGGCGGCGGCAAGTACAAGCCTCGCCCCGGACATGCCCAGAGGGTGGCCCATCGCGATTGCCCCGCCGTTGGGGTTCACGTGTTCGGCGTCATCGGGCAGGCCCAGTTCGCGCAGCGTGGCCAGTGCCTGCGCCGCAAAGGCTTCGTTCAGTTCTATCACGTCCATGTCGTTGATGCTCAGCTCGGTGCGGGCCAGCACCTTGCGGGTGGCCGGAACCGGGCCAATGCCCATGATCCGCGGCTCCACCCCGGCCGAGGCCATGGCGACGATGCGGGCGATCGGCGTCAGGCCGTTCTTCGCAGCGGCCTCCTCGGAGGCGATCAGCAGCGCCGCCGCGCCGTCGTTGACGCCAGAGGCATTGCCGGCGGTGACCGTCTGCTCGGGGCCGTTGATGCCGCGCAGCCTGGCCAGCTTCTCGGCAGTGGTGCCTGGGCGGGGGTGTTCGTCGGTGTCCACCACCACCGGATCCCCCTTGCGGCGGGGTACGGTGACGGGGGTGATCTCCTCGCGAAAGATGCCGGCCGCCTGCGCCGCGGCCCAGCGCGCCTGCGATCGG
>JALSGY010000162.1 GCA_026982515.1 Paracoccaceae bacterium | reverse complement strand
TTCTTCATGGTCGCCTTGACGTCGATCTCGGTAAGCACGCCGAAGCCCTTGTCGGCCAGGGCGGTGCGCACCCGCGCATCCACGTCGTCGATGTTGGCATCGGGGATGATGCGGTCGATGGTGTAGCTCATTTTCCTGCCTCCTGTCCGTCTGTCGGTTGGCGTTTTCAGTTGCGAAGGTACTTCACCAGCGCGGCAATTGCGAGCACGAGAACGGCCACGATCAGCAGCATGGTAAAGCCGCCCATCAGCCCGAAGCCGCCCATTGTTCCATATCCCATCATCTTGTCACCTCTTCGATTGGCGGGGCAGGGGCGCCGGCCGGGCCGGCGCGCCCCGTTGCGTCAGTTGTCGTTCTTCATCATGTCATCGGCATTGCCGCCCATCATGCCCTGGCCGGGCTGAACCGGCTGCACCGGCTGGCCGGCCTGCGGGGCCGGCGCCTGGCCGGGGGCCTGCTGACCGAATACCCCCATCATCGGCATGGCTTTGAAGCCTGCGGTGAAGTCGGCCACCTCGTCGGCGGTCACCTTGCCATCGCCGTCATTGTCGAGCGCCTGGAAGCGGTCGACCATGATCTCGCGGATGGCAGCGCTGTGCAGGGCCTCGAACTCCTCGATCGAGAGGGTGCCGTCGCCGTCGGTGTCGAACTTCTCAAGCTGCGCGGCAAAGCCTGCCCGGGCCTCTTCGGCCGAGACGATGCCATCGCCGTTGGTGTCGAAGTCGTCAAACAGGCCGATGGCGCCGATCATGCCCTGGCCGCCCATGCCGCCCATCTGGCCACCCATCTGCGACATCATCTGCATCATCTGCATCATGCCGCCCATGTTGCCCATGCCGGACTGGCCTGCGCCGCCCATCATGCCGGCGCCGGGCTGCGGGGTGCCAAAGCCGCTCTGCGGCCCCATCATGCCCTGGTTGCCATAAGGCTGCTGGCCGCCCATCATGCCGCCCGCGCCACCCTGGCTGCCCATCATGCCTTGCGCGCCCGGGAAGCCCTGGCCACCCATCATGCCCTGGCTCTGATAGCCGGTGCCCCAGTTGCTGCCGTGCGAGAAGGCGGGCAACGCCAGGGTGACGCCAAGCGCGGTTGCCGCTGCAAGACCAATTCCAAGTGCCGTTTTCCGTTTCATGACATCACCTCATGCGTTGATTGTTCCGATGCCTTCAATCTGGGGGCTGTTTGTAACCTGTCCATGCCGGGGCAGGGGGCGTTTTGTAACGGTTTGTCGCAATCCCCGGTGATGAGACAGACGGCGACAATTTTTTGCCGCGAAATGAAAAACGGCCCCCGCGTTCACACGCCGGGGGCCGCCGAAACGTGGGAAGGGGCCTTTTTCAGATGTCGGTGCGGGTGAGCGGCGAGAGGCTCATCTCGTGGGCGTCACCGCGCGGGCCGGCCCATTGCAGCTTCTCGCGCAGGGTCACCACCCCGCCGATGATGATGATGGAAGACTTGCTGATGCCCGCCTCGCGCACCCGCCGGTCGATGTCGGCCAGGGTGCCGGTGACCACCCGCTGATCGGCACGGGTGCCGTTTTCCACCACCGCCACGGGGGTGGACATCTCCACCCCGTGCTCGCGAAAGCCCTCGACCAGCGCCGAGAGGTTGCGCAGCCCCATGTAGATGGCCACCGTCTGGGCCGGGCGGATCAGCAGCTCCCAGTCCAGATCCAGCACCCCGTCCTTGCCATGGGCGGTGACGAAGACGCAGGACTGGGCGTGATCGCGATGGGTCAGCGGAATGCCCGCATAGGTGCCGCAGCCCGAGGCGGCGGTGATGCCAGGAACCACCTGAAAGGCGATGCCGGCGGCCGAGAGCTTCTCGATCTCCTCGCCGCCGCGCCCGAAGATGAACGGATCGCCCCCCTTCAGGCGCAGCACCCGGTTGCCTTCCCTGGCCAGCCGCACCAGAAGATCCGAGATGTCCTCCTGGGTCATGGTGTGCTCATTGGGCAGCTTGCCCACGTAGATGCGTCTGGCATCGCGGCGCACGAGGTTGAGCACGTCGTCACCGATCAGCCGGTCGTAGAGCACCACGTCGGCGCGCTGCATCAGGCGCAGGGCGCGGAAGGTGAGCAGATCGGGGTCGCCGGGGCCGGCGCCGACCAGATACACCTCGCCCACGTCCGAGCATTTCCCCTTGCGGCACTCGGCCAGGTCGGCCTCGACCTGGGCCGCGGCGCGGGCCTCGTCACCGGCCAGGAAGTAATCCCCCACCGGCCCGTCGATCAGCCTCTCCCAGAAGTGGCGGCGGGTGCGCCCGTCCGAGATCGCCTCGGCGATCCGGTCGCGGAAGCTGCCGACGAACTCCGCCAGCCGGCCGAAGGCGGCGGGCACGGCGGCCTCTATGCGGGCGCGCATGATGCGGGCGATCACCGGGGCCGCGCCGCCGGTGGAGATGGCCACGATGATCGGCGAGCGGTCGACGATCGAGGGGGTGATGAAATCGCACATCTGCGGCGCATCGGCGATATTGCACAGCGCGCCCGTCTCGCGGGTCCAGGCGTAAAGGCGCCTGTCGCGTTCCGCGTCCTCCGAGGCGCCGTAGACCACCGCGCAGCCGTCCATATCTTCGCGCCGGGGCAGGCGGGCGTGATGCTCCAGCTTGCCGCCGCGCCCGATCAGCAGCTGCATTTCCTGTTCCGGCTCGGGGTCGAACACCAGCACCCTGGCGCCGGCGGAGAGCGCCCGCTCCACCCGCCGGGCGGCCACCGTGCCGCCGCCATCGACCAGAACCGTCTTGCCGCGGATGTCGAGAAAGACCGGAAGATACTGCATGGCGGGGCTCCTTAGCCGGGCTCGGATTTCGGGGTGGCGCTTTCGCTCAGGATGCGCCCCAGTTCGCGCGCCGAGGATTCATCCATGTCCACCTGGGTGATGCGCCGGCCCTCGCGCAGCACCAGGCGCACCATGCGCAGGCCCGATTCGAATCTCACCTCGCGCACCGAGGCGCGGCGGCCGAAGGGCAGTTCCAGCATCGCCAGTTCGGTGACGGTTTCGTCATCCATAGCTCAGCCCCCGGGTGAAGGCGGCCTCGAGCACCCATTCCCATTTCTTGGGCGTGTCGCGGTAATCGGGCTTGATGTCGAATTCCAGAAACATCTCGCCCGCTTCCCCGGCATGCTGGACCAGCTCTTCGAGCTCCTTGAAGCTGGTTACCTCCGGGTGGCTGATGATCAGGTCGCTCAGCTTTGCCATGTCAACTTCCTTCCACGCGGTTGCGGAACCGGACCCGGTAGACGACGCGCACGTTGTGCGCGTCCTGACCGTCTTCGAATCCGGTTCTGTTGTGCAGTATGTTGTTATTGAGGATACCTTGCCCCGGCTCAAGCCTGACCGACAAGGCCAGGGGATCTCCCTGCTGCAGATGAAGGCGCAGGAACTCGGCCGCCTCGCGGGTCAGCGGATCGTCGCGCCACTCGATCGAGCGGGTGCGCGCGGTATAGCGCATCTGCAGCCGCCCGTTGGCGGCCGGATAGAAGACCGGGCCGGTGGAAACGGGGCGGATCGTGCCGTCGGGCTCTTCATTGGCGGGGATCGACATCGCCTGCGGATGCATCAGCGCCTCGACATAGGCGGGGTTTTCGTCACGCAGGCGGATATAGGCGATTTCCGGGTCCAGCAGCTGGTTCCGTCCGCCCGCCAGCGCCTGTTCCACGCAATGGAGCACGAAGCCGTCGATGCGGTCTTCGGGGGCGTTGTAATAGCCGTCGGTG
>JALSGY010000161.1 GCA_026982515.1 Paracoccaceae bacterium | reverse complement strand
ATGACGATGCCGCTGTTGCAGTAGCTGACGGCGCGTTCGGCCTCGCTGGCATCCTTGTATTCGACGATCCGCTTCAGCCGCTCGCCTTCGGTGATCAGCCGCCCGTAGCGGCCCGGATCGGCGGCGTGAAAGCCCAGCACCACCACCTGGTGGTGCGCGCGGGCTTCGGCCATGGCCTGCAGGGTTTGCGGGCGGATGAAGGGGGTATCGGCGTAAAGCACCACCGCGTCACCCTCGAAACCGGCAAGGCGCTGGCGCGCCCGGGCCACCGCATGGCCGGTGCCGAGCTGCTCTTCCTGCACCACGATCTCGATATCGGGGTCGCTGTCGCGGGCGGCCCGGGCCACCGCCTCGCCGCCGTGGCCCACCACGAGGAGCACCCGCTCGGGCTCCAGCGCGCGCCCGGCGGCGAGGGCATGGGCGAAGAGTGGCGCGCCGCCCACCTCGTGCAGGGCCTTCGGCAGGTCCGATTTCATCCGGGTGCCCTGGCCCGCGGCCAGAACGATCAGCGCGGTTGGCATGTGCGGCCCCTCGTTGTGCGACAGGGCCGTTTTACCCCTTGCGGTGGCTGCCGCAACCTCTCTGGCGATCAAAACTCCTTTCGGCCGGTTACAGCAATCGGCGGGAATCCGCTGCGCCCGTCGCGGGCCGGGCCCGCCCCGATGAGGGCGCGGCATGGGGCGAGCGCCATTGACGCGGTGCGCCCAGCCGCTACAGACTGCGCCGGAGGAGGCCCCATGGCAGAGACATTCACCGGCAGTTTCACCCAGCAGGAACCGCTTCCCGACGAGGCGATCGAGGCCGCGCTTGCGGTGCTGCGCCACGGGCGGCTGCACCGCTACAACCTCGCCCCCGGAGAGGCCGGCGAGGTGGCGCTTCTGGAAGAGGAATTCGCCGCGCTCATGGGGGCGAGATACTGCCTGGCGGTGGCCTCGGGGGGCTATGCGCTGGGTTGCGCGCTGCGGGCCCTGGGAGTGGGGCCGGGCGAGCGGGTGCTGACCAACGCCTTCACCCTGGCGCCGGTGCCCGGGGCGATCGCCGGGGTGGGCGCGCGCCCGGTGCTGGTGGAGACGACCGCGCGGCTGGTTATCGACCTGGACGATCTGGAGCGCAAGATCGCCGCCAGCGGCGCGCGGGTGCTGCTGCTGTCGCACATGCGCGGGCATATCTGCGACATGGATGCGCTGATGGAGATCTGCGAGGACGCCGGCGTGCAGGTGGTTGAGGACTGCGCCCATACCATGGGGGCACGCTGGGCCGGGGTGCCCTCGGGGCGGCACGGGGTGATGGCCTGCTATTCGACCCAGACCTACAAGCATGTGAACTCGGGCGAGGGGGGCTTGCTGATCTCCGACGATGCGCAGGCCATGGCGCGGGCGGTGATCCTTTCGGGCTCCTACATGCTGTACGGCCGCCACCGCGCCGCACCGCCTGAGGAGGCGTTCGAGCAGGTAAGGCTGGAGACGCCGAACATCTCGGGGCGGATGGACAACCTGCGCGCCGCCATCCTGCGCCCGCAGCTCGGCCGGCTCGAGGCCCGATGCGCCGCCTGGAACGCCCGATACGCGGCGGTGGAGGAGGGGCTGCGCGGCACCCCGGGGCTGGAACTGATCGAACGCCCCCGGCAGGAGGCCTTCGTGGGCTCTTCCTTCCAGTTCCTGCTGCCGGGCTGGGCGCCGGAGGCGGTGCGCCGGGTGGTGGAGCGCTGCGCCGCCCGCGGGGTGGAGCTGAAATGGTTCGGCGCGCCGCGGCCCGAGGGCTTCACCTCGCGCCACGACAGCTGGCGCTATGCAGGCGCTCAGAACCTGCCGCAAACCGATGCGGTGCTGGCCGGCCTGCTGGACATGCGTCTGCCGCTGACCTTCTCTTTGGATGATTGCGCGCAGATCGCCCGCATCATCGCCCAGGAGGTAACGGCCGCACGGGGGTAGCGGGCGGCCCGGCAGGCGCCGGCTGCTGGGGCGGGGCTTTCGCTATGGCGTGGGGTCTGCCGGTTTCAGCCGCGTCCGGGCGCTCTTGCCGTAGGCCAGCGCGCCCAGCGTGAGCACCAGGTAGATGGTGGCGATGAACAGCACCTGGGCGGGGTCGGTCCTGGCCTCGTACCAGAAGATGATGACGGTGCCGGCGGCCAGGGTGACCATGGAGATCCAAGTCATCACCACATGCGAGCCGGTCCTGTCGCGCAGCCGGTAGTTGGCCACCGCCATCAGCAGCGAGATCACCAGGAAGGTGATCGAGCCGAACTCGAGTATCATCCGCAGCCCGCCGATCAGGATCAGGAAGGAGGCGACCGCGGCCATGGCAATTATCGCATTGACCGGAACCAGCCCCCGGCGCTGGCGGATGAAGCGGGGGAAGAAGCCGTCGTCGGCGATTTTCGCCATCTGCCGGGAGGCGCCGAACAGGGTGCCCGATATGGCGCTCATGGTGGCCAGCACCGCGCCCAGAACGACGAAACGTTCGCCCCACCGGCCCAGCACGTCTTCGGCCCCTGCGGCCAGCGCGTATTCCTTGTTCTCGATGATGTCGGCAAAGGGAATGGCCAGCACCGCGCCGATGGCGACAAGCACGTAGACCAGCGTCACCAGGGCCATGGCCGAATAGATCGCCCGTGGCATGTTGCGATACGGGTCGTTCATTTCCTTCACGGCATTGATCACCAGCTGGAAGCCTTCGTAGGCGACGAAGGTCACCGAGGCGACGGTGAGCAGACCGATGAGCGTCAGCGGCGGGCCCCGGTCGATCAGCGCCGGCAGGGCGGTCTGGCCGCTGCTCAAAAGCACGCCGGAAATCACGAGCAGGATCAGCACCTTGAGGTAGACCATCACGTCCTCGATCCGGCCCATTCCCTTGACCGACCAGATGTTGATGAGGGCAAACAGCCAGATCACGGCCCAGGCGACGGCCTTGCGCGCCCATTCGCTGGCGGCCCAGTCGGTGGCGCTCAGCGCATAGGAGGAAAAAGTATAGGCATAAAGTGCCAGTGTCGAAATGTAGCCGAAGATCGTCCACCATCCCACCGCCGAGGCGGCCCGCGGCATGCCGGGAAAGCTGCGCTTGAAGAACGAGTAGGTGGCGCCCTCGTCCATGAAATACTTGCCCAGCTGCACATAGGAATAGGCCGCCAGCGCCGCCACCGCGCCGCCGATGCCGATGGCCAGCGGCGTCCAGACGCCCACCAGTGCCACGGAGATGCCCAGCACCGTGAAGATGCCGCCGCCGATCATGCCGCCCACGGCGATGGCGATCAGCTCAGTCAGGCCGAGCGGCTGGCCCTTGTCCCTGCTGTTTCGTGGCCGCATGGATGCCCTTTCACAGTGCGCGCAACGAGCCTCGCAGTGATAGCCCTCTTTGGCGAACATGCAATGCCGATTGACGATATGGGGGTTTTGGCTTAGTTATTGAACGTCTGTTCAATAAAATCCGGAGCCGCCGATGTTCACCGCTTCCATGCGTTTCGATCTGGGTGAGGAAGTCAATGCGCTGCGCGACATGGTTCACCGTTTCGCGCAGGAGCGGATCAGGCCGATCGCGGCGGAGATTGACAGGCGCAACGAGTTTCCCGGCGATCTGTGGCACGAAATGGGTGAGCTCGGCCTGCTCGGCATCACCGTGGAAGAGGAATACGGTGGCGCCGGCATGGGGTATCTGGCGCATGTGGTGGCGGTGGAGGAAATCGCCCGTGCCTCGGCCAGCGTCTCGCTGTCCTACGGGGCGCATTCGAACCTGTGCGTG
>JALSGY010000160.1 GCA_026982515.1 Paracoccaceae bacterium | reverse complement strand
CCTGCCCCTTGACATAGAGAAACCCGGCGAAGGCGCCGATGGAGGCGCCGAAATTGTCGACGATCAGGTCCCACATGGTGTCCATCAAGCCGGATTTCTGCATGTTGAGGCCGAAGCTCTGATCCATGGTGAATTCGAAGATTTCCCACAGCACCCCGATGGTCACCGCAAAGCAGTAGGCAATGAAAGCCATCGCCCAGGCCGGGGCGGCGTAGCGATCTCCCTGGAACAGGTAGAAGACGAAGACGAAACCCACCAGCCCGAAGCCGATCGCCGAAGCGGTGTGCAGCACCACGTCCCACCACCAGTAGCGCTCGTAGAAATCGAAGGCCTCGCCAAGAAACAGCGAGCCGAAGATGAACAGCACGATGCCGGTGAAGAAGGCCCAGGGGATGTGAATGTGATACCAGCGCGCCACCAGGGCCGGCAGCATCGAGGCGGCGAGCGTGGCCAGCGACACGAAGGCCAGTGACCAGCGGGCATAGAACAGCGAGAAGACCGCCGCCACCAGAAGGGTGCCCCAGACCAGGTAGACGATCATGCCGAAACGCGGGAAGGTCATGGACCCAATCTAGGATGCCGCACGGAGATCTTCAAATCATCCCTGCGACTTGCCATATCAAGGACATGAACGAGCCCGACACCCTCCGCCTGGCAAGCTACAACGTGCGCAAGTGCATCGGCCTCGATCGGCGTCGCAGACCGGGGCGGGTGATCGAGGTGATCAACGCCATCGGTGCCGACGTGATCGCCCTGCAGGAGGCCGACAAGCGCCTGGGCGAGCGCCCCGCCGCCCTGCCGGCCCGGCTGATCGAGGAAGAAACGGATTTCTGGGCGGTGCCGGTGGGCACCTCCGAGCGCAGCCTCGGCTGGCACGGCAATGCGGTGCTGGTGCGCAAGGGGCTGCCGGTGACCCACCTGCGCCGGATCGCGCTGCCCGGCACCGAGCCGCGCGGCGCGGTGGCGGTGGAAATCGGTGGCCGGCTGCGTTTCGTGGCGGTGCATCTGGGGCTGCTGCGCCGCGACCGGACGCGCCAGCTCGAGGCGCTGCGCACGGCGATGAACGGGGCCGCCGCCAGCACCGCGATCCTGGGCGATTTCAACGAATGGTCCGACACCCGCGGCCTCGAGCCGCTGGAAGGCGTCTTCACGGTGCACAGCCCCGGCGCCAGCTATCATGCCGCCCGCCCGGTGGCAGCGCTGGACAGGGTTGCGCTCGGAGCGGGGCTGGAGCTGCGCGACGCCGGGGTGATCGAAGGCGGCAAGGCGCGCTATGCCTCCGACCACCTGCCGATCTGGGCCGATGTGCGCCCCGGTGCCCCCTTGGCCGGCCCGATCACCCCCGCGCCCGCCGGCCCGGCCAGTTGATCAGCGCCAGCCCCCCGGCCACCAGCGCCCCCGCGCCCAGCAGCGAGGGGCCGACCTCCTCTCCCAGCACCAGCCAGCCCAGAGCGATTCCGAAGATCGGCGACAGGAAGCTGAAGGCCGCCACGTCGGAGGCGGGGTAGATCTTCAGCAACCACAGCCAGAACAGGAACCCCGCCGAGACGATCACCACGATCTGGAAGGCCAGCCCCCACAGGTGGATCGGCGCCAGATCGCGGATGAAGGGGCCGAACAGCGGCGCCACCGCCAGCAGGATCGGCCCCGAGACGGCCAGCTGCCAGAACTGCTGCACCTCCGGGCGCAGGCGCGACAGTGCCGAGACCCGCGCCATCAGCGCGATCCCCGCCCAGCCCAGCGCCCCCGCCAGCGCCGCCAGATCGCCCCACAGGCTGGCCGCCCCGCCCGCCCCCACGCCGCGGTCGGCAAAGGCCCAGACCACACCGGCGAAGGCCAGCGCCAGCCCTGCCGCCTTGCGCGGGTAGATGCGCTCTCCGGGCAGGACGAAATGGGCGATCACCGCCAGCCACACCGGCATCGAGTAGAAGATCACCGAGGTGCGGGTGACGGTGGTCAGATCGAGCGCCACGAACAGCCCTAGAAACTCGGCCGCGAAGATCACCCCCACCAGCAGCCCCGCCCCCACGGTGGCGCGCTGAAACTCCAGCCGCCGGCCGTTGAGGCGGATCCAGCCCCAGACGATGACCGCCGCCGCCACCGAGCGCACCCCGGCGAAGAAGGCCGGCTGCAGCCCCTCGTTGACCACCTTGATCACCACCTGGTTGAAGGCCAGAAGCAGCGCGAACAGGACCAGCGCCACCGCCCCCGGGGTATCGATGCGTTCCCTTCGTTCCATGTCCGCACCCGACGCCCCGGAGCGGGAAGTGTCAAGCGCATCTGCCCGTGCCGGCGAACATGCCAGGGCCCCGGCCACGCGCCTCCCCGCAGCGGACGAGCAGCGCCAAAGTGACGGCAGGGTGTCAGATTCGGGTTCCGGCGCGGCGCGGCCTGCGCTAACAAGGCTGCGAAATGCGGAAAACGGCAAATGGCGGGAAAGATCCTTGAAAAATGCGCCGAGCGCGGCCTGCGCATGACCGAGCAACGCCGGATCATCGCGACCGTTCTCGAAGAGGCGACCGATCATCCGGACGCCGAGGAACTCTATGCCCGCGCCCTGAAGATCGACCCGAGGATCTCGCTGGCCACCGTCTACCGCACCGTCAAGCTGTTCGAGGACAATGGCATTCTGGAGAAGCACGAATTCGGCGACGGCCGGGCGCGCTATGAACACGCCGACCGCGAGCACCACGATCACCTGATCGACATCACCACCGGCGAGGTGATCGAATTCGTCGATCCCGAGATCGAGGCCCTGCAGGAAAAGATCGCCCGCAAGCTGGGCTACCGCATCACCGGCCACCGGCTGGAACTCTACGGCATTCCCATAAAGAAGGAAAAGAAATGAGCACCATCATTGACATCATCGGCCGCGAGATCCTCG
This sequence comes from Paracoccaceae bacterium, assembly GCA_026982515.1. Lineage (GTDB taxonomy): Bacteria > Pseudomonadota > Alphaproteobacteria > Rhodobacterales > Rhodobacteraceae > S012-89. Next base: position 867 of record JALSGY010000160.1, on the reverse strand, counting down.
ACAGCCGGGGCAACCCCACCGTCGAGGTGGACGTGATCCTCGAAGACGGCACGATGGGGCGCGCGGCGGTGCCCTCGGGCGCCTCCACCGGCGCCCATGAAGCGGTGGAGCGGCGCGACGGCGATCCGGCGCGCTACCTGGGCAAGGGCGTTCTGGGCGCGGTGGAGGCCATCAACGGCGAACTGGCCGAGGCGCTGGCGGGCATGGACGCCACCGAGCAGGAGGCCATCGACGCGACGATGATCGAGCTGGACGGCACCGACAACAAGGGCCGGCTGGGGGCCAACGCCATTCTTGGCGTCTCGCTTGCCTGCGCCCGCGCCGCGGCCGAGTTTTCCGCCCTGCCGCTCTATCGCTACGTGGGCGGGGCGGCGGCGCATGTGCTGCCGGTGCCGATGATGAACATCATCAATGGCGGCGAACATGCCGACAACCCGATCGATATCCAGGAATTCATGATCATGCCGGTCTCGGCCGGGAGCATCCGCGAGGCGGTGCGCATGGGCTCGGAGGTGTTTCATACCCTGAAGAAGGAGCTTTCGGCGGCCGGGATGTCCACCGCGGTAGGGGACGAGGGCGGTTTCGCCCCGGCGCTCTCGAGCACGCGCGAGGCGCTGGATTTCATCCTCAGGGCGATCGAGGCGGCCGGCTACACCCCGGGCGACGAGATCTGCCTCGCGCTCGATTGCGCCGCCACGGAATACTTCAAGGACGGGCGTTATGTCATGGAAGGAGAAGGAAAATCCATGACCAGCGAAGAAAATGTCATCTTCCTCGAGGGGCTGCTGTCCGACTACCCGATCATCTCGATCGAAGACGGCATGGCCGAGGATGACTGGACCGGCTGGCAGGAGATGACCGAGGCTC
>JALSGY010000159.1 GCA_026982515.1 Paracoccaceae bacterium | reverse complement strand
AGGGCGCCTGGGACGAAGCCTTGGAGCTGGGCCGCAGGCACGGCTACCGCAACGCCCAGACCACGGTGATCGCGCCTACCGGCACCATCGGCCTGGTGATGGATTGCGACACCACCGGAATCGAGCCCGATTTCGCGCTGGTGAAGTTCAAGAAGCTGGCAGGCGGCGGCTATTTCAAGATCATCAACCGTTCGGTGCCCGCGGCGCTGGAGAAGCTCGGCTATTCGAGCGTCGAGATCGACGAGATCATCGCCTATGCGGTGGGCCACGGCACGCTGGCCGATGCGCCAGGCATCAATCACGCGGCACTGCTGGGCCACGGCTTCGGGCCGGCCGAGATCGAGAAGATCGAGGCCGCGCTGCCCTCGGCCTTCGACATCCGCTTCGTGTTCAACCAGTGGACCCTGGGCGAGGAGTTCTGCACCGGGGTCCTCGGCATCCCGGCCGAGAAGCTGAACGACCCGTCCTTCGACCTGCTGCGGCATCTGGGCTTTTCGCGCCGCGACATCGAGGCGGCCAACGACCATGTCTGCGGCACCATGACGCTGGAGGGCGCGCCGCATCTCAAGCAGGAGCATTACAGCGTCTTCGACTGTGCCAATGCCTGCGGGCGCAAGGGCCGGCGCTACCTTTCGGTGGAAAGCCACATCAGGATGATGGCCGCGGCGCAAAGCTTCATCTCGGGGGCGATTTCCAAGACCATCAACATGCCCAATGACGCCACCATTCGCGATTGTCTGGACGCCTACGAACTGAGCTGGTCGCTGGGCGTGAAGGCCAATGCGCTCTACCGTGACGGATCCAAGCTCAGCCAGCCGCTGGCTTCGTCCCTGATCGAGGACGACGAGGAGGCCGAGGAGGCACTGGCCGCGGGCAGCGCCCCCGAGAAGGCGGCAGTGCTGGCCGAGAAGGTCGTCGAGAAGGTGGTGATCAAGGAAGTGGCGCGCGGCCGCGTCAAGCTGCCCGAGCGGCGCAAGGGCTATACCCAGAAGGCGATCGTCGGCGGGCACAAGGTGTATCTGCGCACCGGCGAATACGAGGATGGCTCCCTCGGCGAGATCTTCATCGACATGCACAAGGAAGGTGCCGGTTTCCGGGCGATGATGAACAATTTCGCCATCGCCGTCTCGGTGGGTCTGCAATACGGGGTGCCGCTGGAGGAGTTCGTGGATGCCTTCACCTTCACCAAGTTCGAACCCGCGGGCATGGTGCAGGGCAACGACAGCATCAAGAACGCCACCTCGATCCTCGATTATATCTTCCGCGAACTGGCGGTGAGCTATCTCGACCGCACCGATCTGGCCCATATCGAGCCCGAGGGCGCGCGGTTCGACGATCTTGGCCGCGGCGCCGAGGAGGGGGTTTCCAACATCCGCGAAATGAGCGGCGAGGCGGCTTCGCGCTCGCTGGAGGTGCTGCGCCAGATCTCATCCACGGGCTACCTGCGCAAGCGCCTGCCGCAGGAGCTGATGGTGCTGCAGGGCGGGGTGCGGGCTGCCGGCCCGGCGTCCGGCGAAGCACAGACGGCACTGGCCACGGGCACGGTGGTGGCGGGGGGCTTTTCCGAGCCCGCGGCCGGCTTCGAAAGCGCCGGCGCCTCGCTTGAGGCCGATGCCCGCACCCGCGCGAAGATGCAGGGCTACGAGGGCGACCCCTGCGGCGAATGCGGAAACTACACGCTGGTGCGCAACGGCACCTGCATGAAGTGCAACACCTGCGGGGCGACCAGCGGGTGCAGCTGAAGAATACTGCCCCCGGCACGTTCGGGGGCAGGTATCCGGGGCGGGTGCGCTCGCCCCCGACGCAGATCAGGCCGCAGGCAGAAACCGGGCGGTAGAATGACCGAGCCTGATCAGCGAAACTGGGGGAGCTTCGGCTCCCCCTTTTCTTGTGCTACGCGGGGTCGTCCCCGGTGAACAGAACCGGCGCTCTGGGGCTGCGATCGACGGTCAGGGTGAAGACATCGGGGCGCGAATAATGGCCCGTGGCGTCGAACTTGCGGCGCGCGGCGGCGGCTTCGGCGGGCTCGATCTCGGCCAGAAGCATCCCCTTTTCCTTGTGCATCGGCCCCGCGACGGCCCCGCCGAAGGGGCGGTAGACGACGGCATCGCCGGCGTTGAGCCACTCGTCCTCGTCGGGGAACATCGCCGCGCGGTGGGGCAGGGTGGCGGGGATGTCGCCGGCCTGCATCGGGGTGGAGGCCCCGATCACCCAGCAGCCGCCCTCGCGCGCGACATGCTGCATGGTGCACAGCCAGGTGCGGCCGGTATCCCAGGTGGGGGCCACGTAGATATCGATCTGCTGGGCATAGAGCGCGCTGCGCGCCAGCGGCATGTAGCTTTCCCAGCAGATCAGCGCCCCGATCCGGCCCACGGCGGTATCCACCACCCTCAGCCCCGCCCCATCGCCGAAGCCCCAGACCATGCGCTCGGGAACCGTGGGCATCAGCTTGCGGTGATTGTTGGCCAGCCGCCCGTCGGCATCGATGATCGCCACCGAGTTGAAGAGCGTGCTGCCCGAGACGGTGCCGTCGATCTCCTGATAGCCGATGACCACCACCACGCCATGTTCGCGCGCCGCCTCCTGAAGCGGCTTAAGCTGGCCGCGCGAACGGTCCACCGAATTGGCCAGCGTCAGGGCGTGCAGCTCGTCGGTGCGGGCCATGTCGGGGCCCGGCTGCAGGCGCCAGACGAAGACGGGATAGCCGGGCAGCCAGGCCTCGGGAAAGACCACCAGCCCGCAGCCCTCTCCGGCCGCCCGTGCGATCAGCCCCACGGCCTTTTCCATCGAAGCCTCGAGGTCAAGATAGACCGGGGGTTCCTGAACGATGGCGGTTTTCATCTGTCTCCTCCCGTTTCATGGCCTCGTGCGGCACGGGAAGAATGGCGCCCGCCAGCGCCGGAGTAAATGCCCCCGGGTCGATGAATGCGGGCACCTGCTCTCTTCTTCTGTCAAAAAATACTCCCTCGGCAGGGTGATTCTCCGGGCCGTCCTATCCCCCGCGTGCGAGGGCCGCCACCCCGGTGCGCGCCACCTCGGCCAGCCCCAGCGGGCGCATCAGCTCGGCGAAGGCGTCGATCTTTTCCGGCGTGCCGGTGATCTCGAAGGTGAAGCTTTCCAGGGTGCTGTCCACAACGTTGGCGCGGAAGATGTCGGCCAGCCGCAGCGCCTCGACCCGGGCATCTCCCTTGCCGATGACCTTGAACAGGCCGAGCTCCCGCTCCACCGCGGGGCCTTCCACGGTGAGGTCATGGACCTCGTGCACCGGCACGATGCGCCCAAGCTGGGCCTTGATCTGCTCGATCACCGCCGGGGTGCCGGTGGTCACCAGGGTGATTCGCGAGCGGTGTCCGGTGTGGTCGATCTCGGCCACGGTGAGGCTTTCGATATTGTAGCCGCGTCCCGAGAACAGCCCGATGACGCGCGCCAGCACGCCCGCCTCGTTGGCCACGATCACCGCAAGCGTGTGGCGCTCCACCACCTCGGCGTGGGGATCGCGAAGCTGGTAGGCGGAGTGGCTGGTGGCGCCTTTCTTGATCTTCAGTGCAGACATTTGCCGTATCTCCCTATACCAGAACCGCGCCGCCCGAGCCGATCGCCCCTTCGGTCGAGGCTTCGCCCAGCAGCATTTCGTTGTGGGGCTTGCCCGAGGGGATCATCGGGAAGCAGTTCTCGTGTTTTTCCACCAGGCAGTCGAAGATCACCGGGCCGTCGTGCCGGATCATTTCCATGATCGCGTCGTCCAGGTCGGCCGGATCTCTGCAGATG
>JALSGY010000158.1 GCA_026982515.1 Paracoccaceae bacterium | reverse complement strand
GACGATCACAATTTCGTAATCGCCCTTCGGCTCGGGCGAGGCCCAGGCCCGCTCCCAGCCCCGGTGGTAGCGGGCCGCCTCGCGGGCGATGGCAAGGGCGGAATAGCGTTTCATCGGCGCGAATCCTTAGTTTCAGCGGGATTTCCCGCGCCATGATACATGAAGCGGCCGGCCTTGCGTGCCAAGACGCGAAGCGGCACTTGGCAAGGGAATAGCGACATGCACCCGCGTGACATTGACGCAAAGCGGCATTGTTGGGCTTTTGCCCCGGCCCCCAACGCATTACATGGAGGCGCGAAACATGGGGAAGATGCATGTCATTCTGGATTGTGGCGATCATTCTGGCATTGGGTGTCAGCGGATACCTGGCATTCGTTCTGGCGCGGGCCCGCAAGGAGGCGGCCCCCGGTGAGGCCTTCGATATCCAGGTCTACCGCGACCAGCTGAAAGAGGTTGAGCGCGACCTCGCGCGCGGCCTGATCAGCGAAGCCGAGGCAGCACAGGTGCGCACCGAGGTGTCGCGCCGCCTGCTGGAGGCCGACAAGGCCGCCGCACGCAAGATTGCCGAAGGAAACGACGGCGCGCCGGCGAAGGCCCAGCCGTGGCTGGCCTACCTGACCGGCGCGCTGGTGATCGCCGGCACGCTCGTCATCTACCTCCAGATCGGTGCGCCGGGCTATCCCGACCTGCCCCTGACGGAGAGGATCGCGGCTGCCGAACAGGCCCGCGCCGATCGCCCCGGCCAGGCCGATGCCGAAGAGCAGGCAGCCCCGAACATGCCCCAGGCGCAGGTCAACGAGCGCCACGCCGAGTTGATGCAGCAGCTGCGCGAGGCGCTCAAGCAGCGTCCGGACGATCTGGAGGGCCATGTGCTTCTGGCCCGCAACGAGGCCGCCCTGGGCAATTTCAAGGCCGCCTACGAAGCCCAGCAGCGGGTGATTGAGCTCAAGGGCGATCAGGCCACAGGAGAAGACTATTCGGCCCTCGCCGACATGATGATCCTCGCCGCGGGCGGCTATGTCTCGCCCGAGGCCGAGGCCGCACTGATCAAGGCCCTCCAGCTCGACCCCACCAACGGGGCCGCGCAATACTACTCCGGGCTGATGTTCGCCCAGACCGGGCGCCCCGACGTGGCCTTCCGCATCTGGCGCGATCTGCTCGAATCGAGCCCCTCCGACGCCCCCTGGGTGCCGCCGATCCGCGAGCAGATCCTGATCGTCGCCCAGGATGCCGGGGTGCGCTACGAGCTGCCTGCCGCAGAGGGCGCCGGCGCCGGGCCGATCGTGCCAGGCGGGCCCTCGGCCGAGGATATCGCCGCGGCCCAGGACATGACCCCCGAAGAACGCCAGCAGATGGTCAGTTCGATGGTCAACCGCCTGGCACGGCGCCTGGCGACCGAGGGCGGAACCGCCGACGAATGGGCCCGGCTGATCTCGGCACTCGGCGTGCTTGGCGAAACCGGACGCGCCCAGGCGATCTGGACCGAAGCCAAGGCCGTGTTCGCCAATACGCCCGACAAGCTGGCGATCGTGCGCGAGGCGGCCCGCCAGGCCGGGCTCCTCGCACAGTGATCTTCGAAAAGATCGACGCCTTCGCCGCCGCCCTGCCTGCGGGCAGGGCGATCGCCGGGCTCGATCTGGGCGAAAAGACCATCGGGGTGGCGGTCTCGGACCGGATGCTGAGCGTGGCCACCCCGCTGGAAACCATCCGCCGCCGCAAGTTCGGCATCGATGCCGAGCGCCTGCTGGAAATCGCCCGGACGCGCGATCTGGGCGGCTTCATCCTCGGCCTGCCCTACAACATGGACGGCTCGGAAGGCCCCCGCTGTCAGTCCACCCGCGCCTTTGCCCGCAACCTCTCGCGCCTGACCGACCTGCCGATCGGCTTCTGGGATGAGCGCCTCTCCACCGTAGCCGCCGAACGGGCGCTGCTGGAGGCGGATACGTCACGAAAACGTCGCAGCGAGGTGATCGATCACGTCGCTGCCGGTTATATCCTCCAGGGCGCGCTGGATCGCCTGAGCCACCTGAGGAACGCCCCGTGAAGGAAAAGCCCTGGAGCCGGGAGGAACCCGAAAGCCCCTGCGTGCGCCTGTGCGTGATCCACGGGGAAAGCGGGCTGTGCCTGGGCTGCCACCGCACCGGCGACGAGATCGCCCGCTGGTCCGCGATGGGCGCGGCCGAACGTGCCGCGATCCTGGCCGAGCTGCCAGGCCGGGCCGGCCGCCTCTCCCGGCGCCGCGGCGGGCGCCGGGCCCGCCGGCCCGGTCAGGGCTGAGCCTTCCCTTCGATGCCTTGCAAATATCCCGGGGGTCCGGGGCCGGCAGCCCCCGGCTTCGCCGCCCCGCCGTTCCGCCCTACCAGCCGGCCGCCTTGCGCAGCATGTTCAGCGCCACCAGAGTGATGAACAGCGCAAACACCCGCCTGAGCGGCTTGGGGTCCATCGCATGGGCCAGCTTTACCCCCAGCGGCGCGGTGATCATGGTCATCGCCACGATCACCAGGAAGGCCGGCAGGTTGACCGCCCCGATGGTGAAAGGCGGGCGCACCTGCGGATCAATCTCGACGGTCAGGAACCCCGCCACCGAAGGCACGGCGATGATCACCCCGAAACCGGCCGCCGTGGCCACCGCGCGGTGGATCGGAACGCCGTAGAGGCTCATCACCGGCACCCCGAAGCTGCCCCCCCCGATCCCCATCAGCACCGAGAGGAAGCCGATCACCGGCGACATCACGGCCCGCACCATCCCGCCGGGCATTGCCGGCCCCAGCCGCCAGTGCGCCTTCCCGAAGGCCAGATACAGGCCGACGACCACCCCCAGCACCCCGAAGATGCCTTGCAGCACCACCGAACGCAGCGACGAGGCCACCAGCACGCCCACCACCGCCCCGATGGCGATCCCCGGCGCCCAGTTGCGCAGGATCTGCCACTCCACCGCGCCCTTGCGGTGGTGCGACAGGACCGAGCGGATGGAGGTGACGATGATGGTTGCCAGCGAGGTGGCCAGACAGATCTGCATCAGCCGGTCCGAAGCATAGCCCAGCGCCGAGAAGGTATAATAGAAGGCCGGCACCAGGATGATCCCTCCGCCCACGCCCAGAAGCCCGGCAATGACACCGGCAACGGCCCCGATCGCCAGCAGCAGTGCCAGCATGGTCAGCAGCAAGGACAGATCAGCCATCGCCCCTCCTTCCCCCTTGCCCAAGGTATTGCGTCAATCGCGCCGCGCCACAATGCGATTTTTCGCAAGCGGCAACCTTGCCTGCCTCCGGCGGGAGTATTTGGGGCAAGATGAAGGGGGGCGGTAGCGCTCAACTTGCCGTGGGCGGGTTTTCGACGGCAAGCAGGGCTTCGCGCACCAGGTCCGGGCCGGCGCCGGGGCGGTGCGCGCCCTCCGAGAGGATCCGCCGCCAGGCGCGGGCGCCGGGGCGGCCGGCGAACATCCCCAGCATGTGGCGGGTGATGTCGTGCAGACGGCCGCCCGCGGCCAGGTGGCGCTCGATGTAGGGCAGCATCTGGTGCACGATTTCCTCGGGGCCGCGCCCGCCCGGCTCGCCGAAGATTTCCTCGTCCGCCTTCAGCAGGATCTCGGCCGGGCGGTGATAGGCGGCACGCCCGATCATCACGCCGTCGAGACCGGCGACGAGATGTTCGCGCGCCTCGGCCAGAGAGTTCACCCCGCCGTTGATCGTCAGGTGCAGGTGGGGAAACTCCCGCTTCATGGCGTGGACGAGCGGATAGTCCAGCGGGGGGATCTCGCGGTTTTCCT
>JALSGY010000157.1 GCA_026982515.1 Paracoccaceae bacterium | reverse complement strand
TCGACTGCCGCAAGCTGATCTCCTACCCGCGCATCCGCTCCGCCCTGATGGATTTCATGGCCGTCACGGTGATGCGCGAGGCCGGCTTCGAGGCCTTCGACAACATAGCCGGCGGCGAAACCGCCGGCATCCCCTTCGCCGCGCTGATGGCCGAGCGCCTCGCCCTGCCCATGAGCTACGTGCGCAAGAAACCCAAGGGATACGGCCGCGGGGCGCGCATCGAAGGGGAAATCCCCGAAGGCGCGCGCGTGCTGCTGGTGGAGGATCTCACCACCGATGGCGGCTCGAAGATCTCCTTCGTCGAGGCAATCCGCGAGGCCGGCGGCGCCTGCGCCCACACGGCGGTGATCTTCTACTACGGCATCTTTCCCGAAACCGAAGACACCCTCGCCCGCCACGGCATCACCCTGCATCACCTGTGCACCTGGCACGACGTCCTGGCCGAGGCGCGCGCACAAGGCACCTTCGACACGGCCACGATTGCCGCCGTCGAGACCTTCCTGGCCGACCCGCGCGCCTGGCAGGAGGCTCACCGCAGGGGCTGACGAATCGCCGCGGATGGCTCCGGGAGGGCTGGGGGAAAGGCTGGGCGCGGCCCGGCCCCGGGCTGCCCCTGCCGAAGATCCTCGACAGGCAGCCGGCGACAAGATGTTGACGCACACAACATACCCACGCCAATATGCGGTATCCGGAGGATGGGAAATCACCCACAGGCTATCCACAGAAACATACATTTTGACCCGCCCCCCGGAAAGGCCGTAACAGACCGTAAGGGCAGATGAGGCAGCCATGACGGAAATACGGGCAATCGCGGCAGGGCAGCACGGCGAAAGCGACGGCACCCTGCCGCACAACATCGAGGCCGAACAGCAGCTGCTGGGCGCGATTCTCACCAACAACGACAACTACGACCGGGTCTCCTCGATCATCGGGCCGCAGCATTTCTACGATCCGGTGCACGCGCGCATCTTCGAAGTGGCGGCGGCGCGCATCTCGAAGAACGCCCTGGCCTCTCCGGTGACGCTCAAGGCCTTCCTCGAGGACGACGAGGGCCTGAAAGAGCTGGGTGGCCCGGCCTATCTGGCCCGCCTGGCGGGCGCGGCGATCGCCTCTTTCGCGGCCCGCGACTACGCGCAGATGATCTACGATCTGGCGATCCGGCGCGAGCTGATCGAACTGGGCCGCAACATCGCCGAGAAGGCGGCCCGCGTCGAGGTGACCAGCGAGCCGAAGGAGCAGATCGTCGAGGCCGAGCAGGCGCTCTACAAGCTGGGAGAGCAGGGCCAGGCGGAAACCGGCTTCCAGTCCTTCCTGCGCGCCGTCACCCAGGCGGTCGACGTGGCCAATGCCGCCTACCAGCGCGAGGGCGGGCTGGCGGGGCTGGCCACCGGCCTGACCGACCTCGACCAGAAGCTCGGCGGGCTGCACCGTTCGGATCTGCTGATCCTCGCCGGCCGGCCCTCGATGGGCAAGACATCGCTGGCCACCAACATGGCCTTCAACATCGCCCGGCGCTACCGGCGCGGCCGGCTGCCCGACGGCACCGAGGGCGCGGTTGACGGCGGGGTGGTGGGCTTCTTCAGCCTCGAGATGAGCTCCGAGCAGCTGGCCTCGCGCATCCTCTCGGAGGCCGCCGAGGTGCCCAGCCAGCTGATCCGCCGCGGCGACCTGACGGAAGAAGAGTTCCGCCGCTTCGTCGATGCCGCCAAGGAGCTGGAATCCTGCCCGCTCTACATCGACGACACGCCGGCCCTGCCGATCAGCCAGCTTGCCGCCCGGGCCCGGCGGCTGAAGCGCACCCACGGGCTGGACGTGCTGTTCGTCGACTACCTGCAGCTGGTGCGCCCGGCCACGGCCCGCGACAGCCGGGTCAACGAGGTGTCCGAGATCACCCAGGGGCTGAAGGCCATCGCCAAGGAGCTGGACATCCCCGTGGTGGCGCTTTCGCAGCTGTCGCGCCAGGTGGAAGCGCGTGAGGACAAGCGCCCGCAGCTGTCGGACCTGCGCGAATCGGGCTCGATCGAGCAGGACGCCGACGTGGTGATGTTCGTCTTCCGCGAGGAATATTACAAGGAACGCGAGAAACCGGCCGATCACGACCTCGACGCCATGGCCAGATGGCAGGACGAGATGGAAAGGGTCCACGGCAAGGCGGAGGTGATCATCGGCAAGCAGCGTCACGGGCCGATCGGCACGGTGGAGCTCAGCTTCGAGGGCCAGTTCACCCGTTTCGGCAACCTCGCCAAGCCCCATCAGCGCGGCATCGAAGGCGCGTTCTGAGCCCCGCGCCCGCGGCCCTGCCGTTGCAGGGCGCGGGCCTTTTGCCTTGCACCACGCTGCCGGCGCGGTCAAAAACGCCCCATGAGCACTGCCGAGCTGACCATCGACCTCGACGCCGTGGCCGCCAACTGGCGCGCGCTGGACGGCCACGCCGCGCCGGGGGTGGAAACCGCGGCCGTGGTCAAGGCCGACGCATACGGGCTGGGCGCCGCCCCGATGGCCCGGGCGCTGGCCGGCCAGGGGGTGCGGCGCTTCTTCGTCGCGGTGGCCGAGGAGGGCACGGCGCTGCGCGAATCGCTCGGCCCGGGCCCGGAAATCTTCGTCTTCTCCGGCCACATGGCCGGCGACACGGCCCTGATCCGCGATTTCGCCCTGACCCCGGTGCTCAACTCGCCCGGGCAGCTCACCCGGCACCTGGAAGCCCTGCCGCGCCATCCCTTCGCCATCCAGCTCGATACCGGCATGAACCGGCTGGGCATGGAGCCAGACCAATGGCAGGCGGTGCGCGAGACGGCGCTGGCCGCCGGGCCGGTGCTGATCATGTCGCATCTGGCCTGCGCCGACGAGCCCGACCACCCGATGAACGCCGCGCAGCTGGCACGTTTTCGCGAACTCACCGACGGGCTGGGCATCGCGCGCTCGCTTGCCGCCACCGGTGGCATCCTGCTGGGGCCGGCGTATCACTTCGAGATCACCCGCCCCGGGATCGGGCTTTACGGCGGGCTGCCCTTCGCCGACGCGCGGCCGGTGGTGCAGCTTTCCATCCCGGTTATCCAGACCCGCGAACTGGAAGCAGGCGAGACGGTGGGCTATTCCAACACCTGGACGGCCGAGCGGCCCTCGCGGATCGCCACGCTGTCGGCAGGCTATGCGGACGGGCTGCTCCGCGCCCTGTCGGGCCGGGCGATGCTGTTTCACGGCGACACCCCCTGCCCGCTGGTCGGGCGCGTCTCGATGGATCTGCTGAGCGTGGACATCACCGATCTGCCGGATACTCCCGGATCGCTCGACATTCTCGGCCCCCCTCAGACGGTGGACGATCTGGCCCGCGCTGCCGGCACCATCGGCTACGAGATCCTCACCTCGCTGGGGGCGCGCTACCGACGCCACTACCGGGGGGGCGCATGAGCCTGCTGCACCCCCTCGCCTCGATCGGCCGCTCCTTCCTCGGCCTGCTGGCGGTGATCGGCCGGGTGGCGCTGTTTGCCGGGGCCACGCTGGGGCACCTGATCCGCCCGCCCTTCTACGTACGGGAATTCCTGCAGGCGGTTCTTTACATCGGCTACTTCAGCCTGCCCGTGGTGGGGATGACCACCCTGTTCACCGGCGGTGCGCTGGCGCTGCAGATCTACGCCGGCGGCGCACGCTTCAACGCCGAATCGGTGGTGCCCTCGATCGTCGCCATCGGCATGGTGCGCGAACTGGGGCCCGTGCTGGCGGGGCTGATGGTGGCCGGGCGGGTTGCCGCCGCGATCGCCGCCGAACTGGGCACCATGAAGGTGACCGAAC
>JALSGY010000156.1 GCA_026982515.1 Paracoccaceae bacterium | reverse complement strand
CTCGGGGGTGGGGGTGCCGGCAGGCGGCGCCGTGGGGGCGACGAACTGCTCGCGCGTCTCGTCGGCGGCGGCCGGTTTCGGCTGCGGCCGGTAGGCGGGCGGCGGCAGCTCGTCGTCGGCCTGAGCAGCGGGGGTCTGGGCCGGCTCGGGTTGAGGCTCGGGCGCGAAGTCGCCGAACAGGTTGGGCTCTTCGCTGGCAGTTTCCTGCATTGCCGGGGCGGTTTCGGCGGCGGGCTCGGTCGCGGGGGCGGGGGCGACAGCTGCGACGGCAGCGCGCGGTGCAGGGGCCTCGGCGGCGGCGGCCGCGTCGATGCCGGTGGCCACCACCGAAACCCGCATCACCCCTTCCATGTCGGCATCCAGGGTGGAGCCGACGATGATGTTGGCATCGGCATCCACCTCCTCGCGGATGCGGTTGGCGGCCTCGTCCAGCTCAAACAGGGTCAGGTCGTAGCCGCCGGTGATGTTGATCAGCACGCCCTTGGCACCCTTGAGGCTGATCTCGTCGAGCAGCGGGTTGGCGATCGCCTTCTCGGCGGCCTGGATGGCGCGGTCCTCGCCGGTGGCCTCGCCGGTGCCCATCATCGCCTTGCCCATCTCGTCCATCACCGAGCGGACATCGGCGAAGTCGAGGTTGATCAGCCCCGGACGCACCATCAGGTCGGTCACGCCCTTGACGCCCTGGTAGAGCACGTCGTCGGCCATGGAAAACGCTTCGGTGAAGGTGGTCTTCTCGTTGGCGAGGCGGAACAGGTTCTGGTTGGGGATGATGATCAGCGTATCGACCATTTTCTGCAGCGCCTCGACGCCCTCTTCCGCCTGGCGCATGCGCTTGGCGCCCTCGAACTGGAAGGGCTTGGTGACCACGCCCACCGTCAGCACCCCCAGCTCGCGCGCGGCCTGGGCGATGATCGGGGCGGCGCCGGTGCCGGTGCCCCCGCCCATGCCGGCGGTGATGAAACACATGTGCGCACCGGCCAGGTGATCGACAATCTCCTCGATGGTTTCTTCCGCAGCCGCGGCCCCGACAGAGGGCCGGGCGCCGGCGCCAAGGCCTTCGGTGACCTTCACGCCCATCTGGATCTTGTTGGGGGCGCGGGACTGCTGCAGCGCCTGGGCATCGGTGTTGGCGACCACGAAATCCACGCCCTCGAGCTGCTTCTCGATCATGTTGTTGACGGCATTGCCCCCTGCGCCGCCCACGCCGAATACCGTGATCCGGGGTTTCAGATCGTCTTGCTGGGGCATCATCAGGTTCAATGTCATAATCTGTCCGCCTGTTGGTTTCGTCGCAGCCTCTTGCGGCCGGAATTGCCTTGCTCCCCCGATCCTAGTGAAAATCGGGCGTTTCGTCACCCCAAAAACACGAAAAAGACACAAAATCTGGGGCAGGATTCGTGTCAGACAGCGGGATTTTGCCGATATCCCGAAATCTTGGGTTCACCAGTTCTCCTTGAACCATTTTACCGCTCTTTTCAGGGATCTTGCCGGGTATCCCTCAACCGGAATCTCGAAATCCCACCACTCGTCCTGGGGATGGGCCGCGAACAGGCACAGCCCCACCGAAGAGGAAAAGCCCGCCCCCGTGGCCGCCTGCGGCAGCCCCTGAACCCGCAGCGGGCGGCCGATTCGCACCTGCTGCCCGAGGATCTTCGGGGCCAGGGTATCGAGCCCCGGAATCTGGCTGGCACCGCCGGTGAGCACGATCTGCTGGCTGGGCAGGTGCTCGAAGCCGGCCGCATCGAGGCGCACGCGCACCTCTTCGAGGATCTCCTCGACGCGCGGGCGCATGATGCCGATCAGTTCGGCGCGGGAAACGGTGCGTCGGTCGTGCTCCCAGTCGCCGGTCTGGCCGCCGATCTCGATCATCTCGCGATCGTCCATGCCGGTGGCCACGACGCCGCCGAAAAAGGTCTTGATGCGCTCTGCGGTGGCCAGCGGCACCTGCAGGCCCTTGGAGATGTCGAGGGTGACGTGCTCGCCGCCCATGCGCACGCAGTCGGCATAGATCATGTGCTTGCGGATGAAGATCGACAGGCTGGTGGTGCCCCCGCCCATGTCGATGCAGGCCGCCCCCAGTTCCTGTTCGTCCTCGACCAGCGCCGAGAGCCCCGAAACATAGGCCGCTGAGGCCAGCCCGGCCAGTTCCAGATCGCAGCGCTTGACGCAGTAGAGCAGGTTGCGGATCACCGTCTCGTCCACCGTCAGCATGTGCATGTCGGCGGCCAGGCGGTTGCCGATCTGACCGCGCGGGTCGGACAGGCCGGTGCGGTGGTCGATGGCGAAGTTGACCGGCTGGGCGTGCAGCACCTCGCGCCCCTCGCCGTAATCGGGCACCTCGGCGGCAGCCAGCACCCGGCTGACCTGCTGCTCGCGCACCATCTCGCCGCCCAGGTCGATCTCGCCGGCCAGCCCGTAAGAGCGCGGCGCACCGCCCGAGAAGCAGGCGATCACGTGGTCCACCCGTTCGCCGGCCATCTTCTGGGCCGCCTGCACCGCGGTGCGGATGGCGCGCTCGGCCTCGGGCATGGAGTCGATCTCGCCGAAGCGCACCCCGCGCGAGCGGGTGGTGGCCGCACCGATCACGCGGAAGGTGGACTGGCCCGCCATCGGCCCGATCCCGTCGGAGGGGCGGAAGCTGTCGGGCCCATCGAAGCGCAGGATCAGGCAGGAGATCTTCGAGGTGCCGATGTCGAGAATGGCGATCAGCCCCCGCTGGATGGCGGCCTTGCGCATCTGCCGCATGGCCCTCTGGCTGGCGTAAAGATCGTTCATGGGCGGTTTTCTCCCAGTTTCACTCGTCTCAGCGTCCGAAGTTCTTCGATTGCGGTTTCCGACAGGCGCAGCGTGGGGCGGGCGGGAATGCGCATGTCCACCACGGTGACGTCGCGGGCCAGAAGCTCCTGCGCCTCGTTCAGCGCCATCACCTGCAAGAGCGCCTGCACGGGCTCCCTTTCGGGCAGCATGATGCGCTGGTCGCGGTCGAGCACCAGATCCCAGCGCCGCTCCCCCACCCGCACCAGCCCGCGGATGCGCTCGCGCACGGGGGCCGCGGCCTCGAACAGGGCCAGCGCCTCAGGCACCGCGCGCTCGGCGCCCACGCCCACCAGAAGCGGCAGGTCGGGCCGCTCGAGGCGCGAATCCAGCACCGCCACCCGGCGCCCCTCGGCATCGAGCAGTTCAAGATCGCCATGCACCCGCCAGACGGCGGCCGGCTGGCGTTCCACGATGCGGATTTCCAGAACCCCGCCGGCGCGGATGCGCAGATCGGCCTGCGCCACCGCGTCCAGCTCCTCGATGCGCTCGCGCATGGCCTGCAGGTCGAGGTCGAAGGAGCTGATCGGAAAGTCCACCGGCAGGATCTCGCGGATGTCGTCGGCTACCGAGTCCGAGGCCCCTTCGATCACCATCAGCTTGACCATGAACTCCGGCCGCTCCTCGATCGAGCGGCGCAGTTCGGCTACCTGCGCCATCAGCGCCTCGCGGTTCTCGGGCTGGGCGAGATACCAGCTGGTCGCCCCGGCCACCAGCACCAGCGGCAGCCCCGCCCGCACCAGCAGGCGAAACAGCGGCGTCAGCCACAGCCGCTGCAGCCGGTAGGAGATGCGCGAGGGCGCCGGGTCGCGGCGCGGCGCGGAGGGGTTCAGCGGTTGCACGAGGCGTCCTCCACCATCCAACTGCAGAACTCGGCAAATGAAATACCGCAATGGGCGGCCTGTTCGGGCGAGAGCGAGGTTGGCGTCATGCCGGGCTGGGTGTTGGTCTCGAGCAGGATCAGCCCCTCGAGGCCGCGCGTCTCGTCCCAGCGGAAATCGGTGCGG
>JALSGY010000155.1 GCA_026982515.1 Paracoccaceae bacterium | reverse complement strand
GTATTCCTGCTTCAGCGTGTCGCTGTCATATTCGAAGTGGTTGAAGATGTAGAGCGCCCGGTGCGCCGGATCTTCCACCAGGCAGGGGCCGACCTCGTCGGAGGCCAGCAGCGTCACCAGCCCGGGGGCGGCATCGATCTCTTCCTGGCGCATCTCCGTCCAGCGGCTGACGGGGATCACGAAATCGTCCGAAAATCCGCGCAGGTAGGGAGAGCTCGGCGCCAGGTTCCGGTGCCGGAAGCAGCCGAAGGCCTTTTCCGTCAGCATGTGCTTTTCCACCCCGTGGAAGTGGTTGATCATCGCCATGCCCCCCCAGCACACGCCGAAGGTGGAATGGACGTTGGTCTGGGTCCAGTCCATCACCTCGCGCATCTCGTCCCAGTAGGTGACCTCCTCGAAGGGCAGGTGCTCGATCGGGGCGCCGGTGATGATGAGGCCGTCGAACTTCTCGCCCTTCACATCCTGGAAGGGGCGGTAGAACTCGGCCATGTGCTCGGCGGCGGTGTTCTTCGTCTTGTGCCCGGTCATGCGGATCAGGCTGAGCTCGATCTGCAGCGGCGTGGCGCCGATCAGCCGGGCGAACTGGTTTTCGGTCTGGATCTTCTTGGGCATCAGGTTCAGAAGCCCGATGCGCAGCGGCCGGATATCCTGGCGTGCGGCCCGGCTCTCGGACATCACCATGACCCCTTCGCGCCTGAGCACGTCGAAGGCGGGCAGGTTTTCCGGCAGCGTGATGGGCATCTGGGGGTCTCCGCTTCGCTGATTGCCTGAAGGTTGCTGAAATAGTCTCAGCCGGGGCGCTTCTCAAGGGCGCGCGCGACCAGCGCTTCGAAGGCTTCGGCCGTGTCGAGCGCGGCCACCTCTTCGGCCTCCACCGTCACCCCCCAGTTGTGCGCCATCGCCTCGTAGCGGGGCTGGCGGTGGGCCATCGCCCGGGCAAAGGCGTAGCGGGCGAAGTCGTCGGGATCAACTTCGTGTTCCTTCACGTTGTTTTCCTTCAGATATTCCTCCCACACGGTGGTCAGGAACGAAGGGCGGTAATACATCGGCTTCGGCGCCCGTTCGAAGCGGCGGATCAGCTCTTCGGTATGGGCTTCCGAGCCCCGGATCCAGACCAGAAGCAGGTTTCTCGAAAGCGCCGTCAGCACCTCGTCCTCGGGGTCGTCGGGTTCCACCACCTCGCAGATCGATCCCCCCGAATCGCAGACGAAATTGTCGTAGCCGTAAAGCTCGCGGGCGCGGTTGATGAAATGCTCGGTATCCAGCAGCGCCGAGATTTCCGCCCGGCGGTGCTGCTCCTGCCGGCGCATGTATTCGGCAAAGCTCAGCCCGCCCTTTTCGGGATTGCCGGGTTTGCCGAGATAGGTGGAAAGGGGGGCGAGGTTGTCGAAGGTGATGTTGGAGGCGATGTAGATCGAATCGCTCATCAGCAGGTCGCGCAGGAACGGGTTGCGCATCGCCTCGCGCTTGAAGTTGTCGACGATATGCTCGCCCATGTAGCGGGTGCCGATACGGTAATCGACCGAGTAGTGAAACCAGTTGCCCGCCTCGCGCAGCATGTTCGAGACATGGGTCTTGCCCAGCCCCGACATGCCGAACAGCAGCACCCGCTTGCGCTTGGCCTTCAGCCAGTCATCCGGTGTCTGGTAGATCATCGCTCCGGTCCTCGGTCTTTGCCCTTGGGTAACGGCAAACGGGCGGCGGTGGTAGCCGGTTTTTCGCCGCGCTGCGCTCCGGCCGGGCGGCGGCGGCGGGCTGGCTGTATCGTGGCATGTCTCGTTGCGGCCTCCATGCCGAAGAGTTTTCCGCGCCGTCCCGGAAGTCCAGCCCCTGTCTTCGATGCCTGCCAAATATCCCCGCCGGAGGCATGAAGTTACACCCCCCGGGCAAGACTTCCGGCGGGGATATTTGCAAGACGTTGAAAGGGTTTGTTTACCGGATTGTGCGAGCGTTCACCTGCGGTACAGGCGGGGACGCCGATGACCGCAGGCGTCGAAGGCACCCTGCCCGCCGGTCGGGCAGGGTGTTCTCATTCCCACTCGATGGTGCCCGGCGGCTTGGAGGTGATGTCATAGGTCACCCGGTTGATGCCCTTGACCTCGCCCACGATCCGGGTGGCGGTTTCGCCCAGGAATTCGTGGGAGAAGGGGTAGTAGTCGGCGGTCATGCCGTCAACGGAGGTGACCGCGCGCAGGGCGCAGGCGTAATCGTAGGTGCGCCCGTCGCCCATCACGCCCACGGTCTTGACCGGCAGGATGGCCACGAAGGCCTGCCAGATTTCATCGTAAAGCCCGTGCTTGCGGATCTGATCGATGAACACCGCGTCGGCCTTGCGCAGGATTTCCAGCTTCTCGCGGGTGATCTCTCCGGGGCAGCGGATGGCCAGTCCCGGGCCGGGGAAGGGGTGGCGGGCGATGAAGCTTTCGGGCAGGCCCAGCTCGCGCCCCAGCGCGCGCACCTCGTCCTTGAACAGCTCGCGCAGCGGTTCCACCAGTTTCAGCCCCATCTTCTCGGGCAGCCCGCCCACGTTGTGGTGGCTCTTGATCGTCACGCTCGGTCCGCCCGAGAAGCTGACGCTTTCGATCACGTCGGGGTAAAGCGTGCCTTGGGCGAGGAATTCGGCGCCCTCGATGTCATTGGCGTGTTTCTGAAAGACGTCGATAAACAGCCGGCCGATAATCTTGCGCTTCTCTTCGGGGTCGCTCACCCCTTCGAGCTCGCCCAGGAACAGCGCGCTTTCGTCCGCCGCGATCAGCGGGATGTTGTAGTGGTCGCGGAACATCGAGACCACTTCCTCGGCCTCGTTCAGCCGCAGCAGGCCGTGATCCACGAAGACGCAGGTCAGCTGATCGCCGATCGCCTCGTGGATCAGCACCGCGGCAACCGAGGAATCGACCCCGCCCGAAAGGCCGCAGATCACCTTTCTGTCGCCCACCTGCTCGCGGATCTTGCGGATTGCCTCTTCCTTGTAGGCGCCCATCGTCCAGTCGCCGGTGAAGCCTGCGATACGGATGAAGTTTTCCAGCAGCTTCCGGCCGCCCGGGGTGTGGTGCACCTCCGGGTGGAACTGCACCGCGTAGAAATGGCGCTTGGGGTCCTCGACGATGGCGAAGGGGGCCCCCGGCGAGGTGGCGAGCACCCTGAACCCCGGCGCCAGCCTGGCCACGTGATCGCCGTGGCTCATCCAGACCTGCTCGGGGCCTTGCGTGAACCAGCCCTCCAGCAGCGCGCTTTTCGCCTCGCTCGGGGTGACGAAGGCGCGGCCGAATTCGGCCGTTCCGTGGCCGCGCTCGACCCGCCCGCCGAGCATCTGCATCATCACCTGCTGGCCGTAGCAGATGCCCAGCACCGGAACTCCCAGCGAGAACACCGCCTCGGGCGGGTGCGGGGCACCCGCGTCGAACACCGAGGCCGGCCCCCCCGAGAGGATCACCGCCTTGGGGGCGAACTGTTTCAGGAAGTCTTCCGTGACCTTCTGGAAGGGGTGGATCTCGCAATAGACGTGCAGCTCGCGCGCCCGGCGGGCGATCAGCTGGGTCACCTGGCTGCCGAAGTCGATGATCAGGAGGCGGTCGTGGGACGATGTGCTCATGGGGGCGGAATATTGCCCCCGGCGCTGGGGCGCAAGGGGCAGGGCGGCGGAGCCGGGTGCCCATGTCGCTTTTCTGGCTGAAGAGGCGCAATCCGCGCATGTTCCGGGCGTGTTTGCGACTACAAGGGCGGTGAAGGGCATTCAATCTGTTCGCGGGAGGGCGTGAATGGCGGGACATGCAAGGCGCAGGCGAGGCGGCGGCGGGGCGGCCCGGCGGGCCGAGCGCACCGCAC
>JALSGY010000154.1 GCA_026982515.1 Paracoccaceae bacterium | reverse complement strand
GGGTTCTGTCGGGGAAGATACCCCGCCTTAGACGGGAAAGAAAGCGATGTCCGATCTGCGCGAAGCCGCGATGCGTTCGAAAGCCTGGCCCTTCGTCGAGGCGCGCCGGCTTCTCAAACGCTACGAGAAGGCCCCGCCCGAGAAGGGCTACGTGCTGTTCCAGACCGGCTACGGCCCCAGCGGGCTGCCCCATATCGGCACCTTCGGCGAGGTGGCGCGCACCACCATGGTGCGCCGCGCCTTCGAGGTGATCTCTGACATTCCCACCCGTCTGATCTGCTTTTCCGACGATATGGACGGGTTGCGCAAGGTGCCCGGGAACGTACCCGACCAGGAGGGGCTGGCGCAGGATCTGAACCTGCCATTGACCCGGGTGCGCGACCCGTTCGGCTGCCATGACAGCTTCGGCGCCCACAACAATGCCCGGCTCAAGGACTTTCTGGACGGGTTCGGTTTCGAGTACGAATTCGCCTCGTCCACCGAATACTATACCTCCGGGCGGTTCGACGAGATGCTGCTGCGGGTGCTGGAGCGCTTCGACAAGGTCATGGAGATCATGCTGCCCACCCTGGGCGAGGAGCGCCGTGCCACCTACTCGCCCTTCCTGCCGGTCAGCCCGAAGAGCGGCCATGTGCTGCAGGTGCCCACGCTCGAGCGCAACCTGTCGAAGGGGACGATCGTTTATGAAGAGCCCGACGGCGAGCGGGTGGAGGTGCCGGTGACCGGCGGCCATGTGAAGCTGCAGTGGAAGCCCGACTGGGGGATGCGCTGGGCGGCGCTGGGGGTGGATTACGAGATGTTCGGCAAGGATCTGATTCCCTCGGCCGAACTGTCGGGGCGGATCTGTCGGGCCCTGGGAGAGCGGGTGCCGGAGCTGTTCAACTACGAGCTGTTCCTCGACGAGAACGGGCAGAAGATTTCCAAGTCGAAGGGCAACGGGCTGTCGATGGAGGAATGGCTGCGCTATGCCGCCCCCGAGAGCCTGCAGTATTTCATGTATCTCAAGCCCAAGACGGCCAAGCGGCTGCATTTCGACGTGATCCCCAAGGCGGTGGACGAGTATCACCAGCAACTGCGCGCCTTCCCCGGGCAGGACCTCGACAAGCGGCTGGCCAACCCGGTTTTCCACATCCATGGCGGCAATCCGCCGGAAAGCCGGATGGTGGTTTCCTTCTCCATGCTGCTGAACCTGGCCGCCGTTTCGGCAGCCGAGGACAAGACGCGGCTGTGGGGGTTCATCCGCCGCTATGCGCCCGAGGCAAGCCCCGAGGCCAACCCCGATCTGGACGCCGCGGCCGGATTTGCGGTGCGATACTACAATGACATCATCAGGCCCACCCGGGTGTTCCGCCAGCCCGATGCGCGCGAGCGTGCGGCGATGGAGGATTTGCGCGACAGGCTGGCCGTCTGGGAAGGCGGGCTTGATGCGGAAGAACTGCAGAGCATGGTCTTCGCGGTCGGCAAGGCGCATGGGTTCGAGCCTCTGCGCGACTGGTTCAGGGCACTTTACGAGGTGCTTCTGGGCGCCAGCCAGGGGCCGCGCTTCGGGGGCTTCATCGCCCTTTACGGGGTGGAGGAAACCATCGCCCTGATCGACAGGGCGCTGGCCGGCGAACTGGCGGGGCAGGGGCCGCTCAGCTGAAGGCGATCACCGCCAGCCCCACGATGATCAGGGCGGTGACGTGGCTGCCGATGCCGAGCCATTTCATCCGTTTCGGATCGGGTGGGCTGCCGGCGCGGGAGGCGCGGATCACCGTGAGATTCGCCGCGACGGAAAAGGCGGTGAGCACCAGGACGAACGCGAATTTCAGCTGGAACCACGGATCGGAGAAGACCTCCCAGCCGGGGCCGTAGGAGATCATTCCGAATCCGGTCAGCCACAGCAGGATCAGCGAGATGGTCTGAACCTTGCCCAGGGCCAGCCGATAACCGCCGATTCGGGACATTGCCTCGGGCGGCAGGGCGGAAAGGCGCCGGCCCGCGATCAGATTGGCGGCCCCGGCCCCGATGGCCAAGGAGAAGCTTGCGAAGTGGATAAATTTCAGCAGTTCCAGCATCTCGATACCTCGCGCGTTGATGCGGCAGTGTGCGGTGCGGCGCGGGGTCGGTCAACCCGAAGCGTTGCGCGCGCATGGTTCAGAAAGGGTTAAGGGCCGGACGCTACCCCTTTGGCCGACGGGCGAGGCCCGCATTTTCCGGAAACGGACAGGATTTCGAGCGAACGCTTGGCGCTGGGCGGGCGTGCGATCGGCATTTGGAAAGGGGTTCGGATGAACAAGGCGATTACCGACGGGCTGGTGCTGATGCCGCCCGCATTTGCAAACGGGCTGGACGTGTGGTCGAGCGGCGACGGCACGCCGGGCTCGCCCACCTATGCGGGGGCGGCCAATGCGGCGCTGGTCTCGGCCGATCAGGATTTCGGCGGCTGTCTGGAGCTGCTCAAGACCGACGCGGTGCAGAAGCTGCGCTGGATGGGGCAGACCCCGATCCAGCCGGGGCTGTATCTGCGCATCCGCGCCCGGGTGAAGGCGGTCAGTGGCAACCTGCCCACGGTACGCATCGCCGGCTGGCCTGGGGATGGCAGCGGGGCCAATGTGCCGGGGCTGGTCACGACCGGGCCGGAGGTGACGCTGAGCGCCTATGGCGAGGTGGTGGAGGTGAGCGCCATCGTCGGGCCGGGGCTGCGCGGCGGGGTCGACATGGTTTGGAGCAACGGTGCGGTCTATGGCCATTTCGGGCTGGATCTGACCGGCCCCGACGGTGGCGTGGTGCGTATCGACGACATCGTGATCGAGGACATCACCAGCGCCTTCCTGCGCACCATGATGGATTGGGTGGACGTGCGCGACTATGGCGCCATCGGTGACGGGGTGGCCGATGACCGGGCGGCGTTCCTGGCGGCCGATGCGGCCGCGGCGGGACGCGAGGTGGTGGTGCCCTCCGGGGTCTATTTCCTGGGCGATCATGTGACCATGAAGAACCCGGTGCGCTTCGAGGGCACGGTCCGCATGCCGGCGGATCGGCGGCTGATCCTGATGGGGAATTTCTCCCTGACCCCCTATATCGAGGCCTTCGGGGACGAGACCGAAGGCTTCCGCCGGGCGTTCCAGGCGCTGCTCAATTTCTCCGATCATGAATCGCTCGACATGGACGGCTGGCGAATCAATGTCAGCGCGCCGATCGACATGCAGGCGGCGGAGGGGATCAAGACCACCTTCGAGGTGCGCCGGGTGATCCGCAACGGCCAGTTCAACGCCGTGGCCAGCCCCGACTGGGAGCCCGCGGTGGTGACCTCGCAGGCGGATTATTCGCCCGCCAGCCCCAAGACGCTGAGCAATGTCGCCAATGTGGCCAATATCGAGGTGGGTTCGCTGGTGACCGGCCCCGGGGTGGGGCGCGAGGTGTATGTCAAGGCCCGCAACGTGGGAGCGGGGACGCTGACGCTGAGCCAGCCGCTTTATGGCGCGTCGGCCAGCCAGAGCTATACCTTCACCCGGTTCCGCTACATTCTCGATTTCTCGGGTTTCGACAAGCTGAGCAAGTTCACCATCACCGATGTGGAGTTCCAGTGCGCGGGCAATGCCTCGGGCATCCTGCTGGCCCCCAGCGGGCAGACCTTCCACCTCAAGGACAGCTTCATGACCAAGCCGCGCGACCGCGGCATCACCAGCCACGGGCGCGGCTGTCAGGATCTGCAGATCGACAGGTGTCATTTTGTTTCGTCCGAGCAGCCGGTGGCGGCCACGGCACGCAAGTCCATCGCCTTCAATGTCAATGCCAATGACGCCAAGATCCGCGACAACCGCTTCGAGCGCTTTCGCCACACCGGCA
>JALSGY010000153.1 GCA_026982515.1 Paracoccaceae bacterium | reverse complement strand
CAGCGCGATATCCACCGTGTAGTTGGTGGTGGCGTGCGCCAGTGTGGTGAAGGCGGTCACGAAGATGATCTGGAACAGCGAGGTGCCGACCACCACCTTGGTGGGCATGCCCAGCAGATAGATCATGGCGGGCACCATGATGAAGCCGCCGCCCACGCCCATGATCGCTGCCAGCACGCCGACTGCGACGCCCACCAGAACCGGCGGGATCACCGAGATGTAAAGCCCGGAGGTGCGGAACTTCATCTTGAAGGGCAGGGCATGGATCCAGGTGTGCTTGCGCCGCCTGGGCGGTGCGCCGCCGGTGCGCTTCGAGCGCATGATCGTGCGCAGGCTTTCGACGAACATCAAGGAGCCGATGATGCTGAGGAAGACGACGTAGGAAAGCTTTACCAGCAGGTCCACCTGCCCAAGTGACTTGAGATAGTTGAACAGCTGGATGCCGAGAAAGGCACCGATCAGGCCGCCGATCAGGAGCACCGTGCCCATCTTGAGGTCAACCGTCTTTCGTCGCAGGTGCGCAAGAACGCCCGAAAACGACGAGGCAACGATCTGGTTGGCCTCGGTGGCCACCGCCACGGCGGGCGGGATGCCGATGAAGAAGAGCAGCGGCGTCATCAGAAAGCCGCCGCCGACACCGAACATGCCGGAGAGGATCCCGACGATCCCGCCCAGCCCCAGCAGGAGATAGGCGTTCACGGAAACTTCGGCTATTGGCAGGTAAATGTTCATGTTTTCTTATTCCGGAACAGGGATCGTCCCTGGTTGCAAGATGCAGCAGCACGCCGGCAGGGTGCTGGCCCATGCCGTCGATGCGTTAAACCGGGTCCGATGCGATGACAGTGCGTGGCAGAGCAGGGAATCAGCCCGGAGACCTGTCGCCCGACGGTATCCGAACTCATGACAAAAGCAAACATTTGCATATGTTCATAACCGCCAAGCGTTGCAGCTCTGTTACGCCTTGAACCGGCGCTCGTGTAGCCCCCCGACTGCGACAAATCGGAGCGGTTACAGCCCGCGCAGGTAGCGGCGCAGGATTTTCTCCAGCTTTTCGGCGCCGATCGGGGCCATGGCCTTGGTCTGTTCGTGGCTGATCGGCTCGTCGCTCATGCCGGCGGCCATGTTGGTGATCACCGAAATCGCGCCGACCCGCAGCCCCAGGAAACGGGCGAGAATCACCTCCGGAACCGTGGACATGCCCACCGCGTCGGCGCCCAGCTCGCGAATCGCGCGAATTTCGGCAGGGGTCTCGAAGGAAGGGCCGGAGAACCAGGCATAGACTCCCTCGCGCAGCACCATGCCCTCGTCGTGGGCAGCGGTGCGCAGGGCTTTGCGGATTTGCGGATCATAGGCCTCGGTCATGGGAACGAAGCGCCGCTCGGAAGGTTCTCCGATCAGCGGGTTGATGCCGGCGAAGTTGATGTGGTCTTCCAGCAGCATCAGCCGCCCCGGTGGAAAATCGGCACGCAGGGAGCCTGCCGCATTTGTCAGAAGCACGCTTTCGGCCCCCAGTTCGTGCAGAACCTCCAACGGCAGGCGCATGGCATCGGCCCGGCCGCTTTCGTAGTAATGGGCCCGGCCACCGAAGATGGCCAGGCGCACGCCCTCCAGCTCTGCGATCACCAGTTTCGGGTTGTGGCCCGAGACCCCGGCATGGGGAAAGCCCTCGAGCTCCTCGTAGGCGATGGCGGTGCCGTTTCCAGCCTCTGCCAGATGGCCCAGCCCCGAGCCCAGCACCAGCCCCAGCCGCACCGGCGCCTTGCCTGCGCGTTCGCGGATCAGCTGTGCGAGTTCCTTACTTTTCCTTGACATAGGGTTCGCCTCCGGCTTTGGGCGGGATCGCCTTGCCGATGAAGCCGGCCAGGATCACCACGGTCAGGATATAGGGCAACGCCTGGGTGAACTGCACCGGGATGGTGAAGATCCCGAAGACGTCGATGTTGGGGTAGAGATTGGAGATCGCCTCCAGCAGGCCGAACAGCAGTGTCGCGCCCAGTGCATACCACGGTCGCCACTTGGCGAAAATCAGAGCCGCCAGCGCGATATAGCCGCGCCCGGCCGTCATCTCGCGGCCAAAGCCCGCGGCCTGGGCGGTGGAAAGGTAGGCGCCGGCCAGGCCGCACAGGATGCCGGTGATCACCAGGGCCGAGTAGCGCATCCTCACCACCGAGATACCGGCGGTGTCCACCGAGGCCGGGTTTTCGCCCACCGCCCGCAGCCGCAGGCCGAAGCGGGTGCGATAAAGGACCCACCAGCTCAGCGGGACGATGGCGAAGGCGATGTAGACCAGCGCGTTCTGGCCCGAGATCAGATCCGAGTAGATGGGCCCCAGCACGGGCACGTCGCGCAGGGCATCGGCGAAGGGCAGGGTGATTTCCCGAAAGCGCGCCTCGCCGGCGAGCGTCGGCGTCTGCCCGCCCTTCTTGTACCAGGCATTGCCGATCACCACCGTCAGCCCCGAGGCAAGGAAGTTGACCGCGACGCCGGAAATCAGCTGGTTTCCCCGGTAGGTGATCGAGGCGATCGCATGGATCATCGAAAACGCCAGCGAGGCAGCGATCGCCGCCAGCACGCCCATCCAGGCGCTTCCGGTCTCGAAGGAGACGGCCGCCGCGAAGAAGGCCGCGATCAGCATCTTGCCTTCCAGCCCGATATCGACGATGCCGGCGCGCTCGGAAAACAGCCCCGCCAGGCAGGCCAGCAGCAGCACCACCGACAGGCGGATCGACATGTCCAGCGTCAGGATCAGTTGCAGGAAGCCTTCCATCACGCACGCCCCTTTCCTAGCCACAGGAACATCCGCTCGACCGGCCCCCGCACCATGTTGTCAAGTGCGCCGGTGAACAGGATGATCAGGGCCTGGATGACCAGAACCATCTCCCTGGAGATGCCGGGCATCTCCCACAGAAGCTCGAACCCGCCCTGGGTGAGCATCCCGAACAGAAGCGCCGCCAGCACGATCCCGAAGGGGTGCGAGCGCCCCATCAGCGCCACCGCGATGCCGACGAAGCCCGCACCCTCGACGAATTCCTTTATCAGCCGCTCCTGCTCGCCCATGACAACGTTGATGGCCAGAAGGCCCGCCAGCCCCCCCGAGATCAGCATCGCGATGATCGTCACCCTCACCGCCGAGATCCCGGCATAGCGGGCCGCGCTTTCGCTCTGGCCGAAGGCTCGGATCTGATAGCCCAGCCGGGTGCGCCAGATCAGCAGCCACACCAGCCAGGCGCAGATCAGCGCGAGGATGAAGCTGATGTTCAGCGGTGCCGACTTGGAAAACGGAATCCCGAGCGGGGTGAGGATGTCGTAGGCGGTGGGCAGGGCGGCGGCCTTGGGGAAGGCCACGGTTTCGGCGTTCTGGGTCGCGGGGTTCTTGAGAATCCCGTTGAGCAGATACCCCATCAGTGCCGCGCCGATGAAGTTGAACATGATGGTGGTGATCACGATATGGCTGCCGCGCCTGGCCTGCAGCCAGGCGGGAATGAAGGCCCAGGCCGCCCCGAATACGGCTGCGCCGGCTATCGCGAAGGGCAGGGCCAGCCACCAGGCGGGCCAGTCGAAGGCCAGCATCACCAATGCAACGCCGATGCCGGCGATTGCCGCCTGCCCCTCGCCACCGATGTTGAACAGACGCGCCTGGAAGGCCACCGCCACCGCCAGTCCGGTGAAGATGTAGTTGGTGGCGTAATACAGCGTATACCCCAGCCCCGAGGTGGTGCCCACCGCGCCCTTGACCATGTAGTAGATCGCATCCAGCGGGTTTTCCCCGATCGCCAGCACCACCAGCCCCGAAACGAGGAAGGCCAGAATCAGGTTGATGAAGGGCACGAGAAAGACATCGGCCCATTTCGGCATCCGATCCATCAGGCGGCCTCCCCGGCACTGGCGACCCCGGCCA
>JALSGY010000152.1 GCA_026982515.1 Paracoccaceae bacterium | reverse complement strand
TCAATGGTCGCTTCGAGCAGCGCCGCGGCGCGGATCAGCCTTTGCCGCCACTGTTCGGCCTTGCGACCCAGTGCGCCGGTAAGCACCCTCAGGGCCTGGCGGCGCTGGGCTTCGGTTTCAGCTTCGATGAGATCGGCCAGGCCCTCCACCTGGGCAAGATCGAGGCGTTCGTTTTCCAGCGCCCGGCGGGTGAACTCTCCCGGTTCGGCCGGGCGCAGCCCCTCGATCGCGCCCAGGGCCTGCAGCACCGCCCTGATGATGGCGGTGCTGCCATGGAGGTGGAATTCCACCACCTGCTCACCCGTGAAGCTGTGGTTTTCGGCGAATGCCAGGACGAGCGCCTCATCCAGCATCAGGCCATCCGGCCCGCTCATCCGGCGCAGCGCGGCCTGGCGGAAAGGCGGCAGCGATCCGGCCAGCCGGCGGCCCGCTTCATGGGCACGAGGGCCCGAGACGCGGACAACCGCAACCCCGGCCCTGCCGCGCGCAGAGGCCAGTGCAAAAATCGTGTCCATATCGCTATCACATTGTTATACAATGATAAATCAGGCGTTCATCGAATCGAAGAATTCCGCGTTCGTCTTTGTCTGCTTGAGCTTCGAGAGCAGGAATTCGATGGCATCGGTGGTGCCCATCGGGTTGAGGATGCGGCGCAGGACGTAGGTTTTCTGCAGGTTGGCCTTGTCAACCAGCAGCTCTTCCTTGCGGGTGCCGGACTTGAGGATGTCCATCGCCGGGAAGATGCGCTTGTCGGCCACCTTGCGGTCAAGCACGATCTCGGAGTTGCCGGTGCCCTTGAACTCTTCGAAGATCACCTCGTCCATGCGCGAGCCGGTATCGATCAGCGCGGTGGCGATGATGGTCAGCGAGCCGCCCTCCTCGATGTTGCGGGCCGCACCGAAGAATCGCTTTGGCCGCTGCAGGGCGTTGGCATCCACCCCGCCGGTCAGCACCTTGCCCGAGGAGGGCACGGTGGTGTTGTAGGCCCGGCCCAGGCGGGTGATGGAATCGAGCAGGATCACCACGTCGCGCTTGTGCTCCACCAGCCGCTTGGCCTTTTCGATCACCATCTCGGAAACCGCCACATGGCGGCTGGCCGGCTCGTCAAAAGTGGAGGAGATCACCTCCCCCTTCACCGAGCGCTGCATGTCGGTCACCTCTTCGGGGCGCTCGTCGATCAGCAGCACGATCAGATAGCACTCGGGGTGGTTCTTCTCGATCGAATGGGCAATGTTCTGCAACAGAACTGTCTTGCCGGTGCGCGGCGGCGCCACGATCAGGGAACGCTGCCCCTTGCCGATCGGCGCGACCAGATCAATGATCCGGGCCGAGCGGTCTTTCGTCTGCTCTTCCTCGATTTCCATCTTCAGCCGCTCATCGGGATAAAGCGGGGTGAGGTTGTCGAAGTTGATCTTGTGCCTTGCCTTCTCGGGATCCTCGAAGTTGATCTTCGTGACCTTGGTGATGGCAAAGTAGCGCTCATTGTCGCGCGGGGCCTGGATCACCCCTTCAACCGTATCGCCGGTGCGCAGCGAGTGCTGGCGGATCATCTCGGGCGAGACATAGATGTCATCGGGGCCGGGAAGGTAGTTGGCCTCGGGCGAACGCAGGAAGCCGAAGCCATCCTGCAGCACCTCCAGCACTCCGTCGCCGGAAATCTCCCAGCCTTCTTCGGCGCGCTCGTTGAGAATGGCGAACATCATGTCGCCCTTGCGCATGGTCGAGGCGTTCTCGATCTCCAGCTCTTCGGCGAGCGAGAGGAGGTCTTTGGGGCTCTTGGCCTTCAGATCGGACAGATTCAGTTTTTGCTGGGTCATGACGGTTCCGGAACCGGCCCGGGGGCGAGCGGTTATCTGTATGAGGGAAGTCGACACGGCCGGATGGCCGCTTCGCCGCTAGATAGAGATCGGGCAGGCGGGAGTCAATGATTCAGAACGGCCGGGCGATCACGGAAAACACGATGATCACCAGAAGAAGCGTGGGAACCTCGTTCATCATCCGGTACTGGCGGCCGGTGAGGCGGTTTTCGCCCTTTGCGAAATCCTTGCGGCGCAGGGCCAGCCAGTGGTGGAACCATGTCATGGCGATCACCGCGAAGGCCTTCGTCCAGGGCCAGATCATCGACCAGTCCACCACCCCGGGGGTGAAGACCAGCATCAGGCCGAAGATCCAGGCGGCGATGCTGGCCGGATTCATGATCATGCGCAGAAGCCTGTATTCCATGGTCTGGAACAACCCGTCCACGCCTTCGATCCTGCCGCCCTGCTCCACATGATAGACGAACAGCCTTGGCAGGTAGAACAGCCCTGCCATCCAGGCGATCACCGAGATCACGTGAAGGGATTTCACCCAGGGGTACAGGCCGAGAAGGATCTCCGACATTTCCCGCTCACTTGCTTTTCCGCGTCCTGCCCTTTCAATAATAAAAAGAGAAAGATGAAAAGGTGATTGGTATAGTAGATGCTGTGGATTTCGGGGATTAATCATCTGTCAACGGAAATATCCACCAGTGGAGGATTTCAGAGAAGGTTGTCCACGATCTGTGGAAAATCATTATTTTGACGTTATTTCAATATGTTATGATTATCGTGTTGTGGAAATCACCGGGATTGAGGCGGACAGTAGGGGGCACCGTGATTTGTGAAAGCCACCGCGCGAGGCTTTTCCACCGGGGATATTTCCCGGAAGTTCCGGGGAGAGCTCCGCAAGAGGCGGCAGAAGGCATGAGACGCGGAGGAAGATGGGGATGAAGCTTCAGGAGATGCAGGGGGATATCCACAAGTCCATACAGGGAACGCGGCGGATCGTGCTGGCCTCCGGCTCGGAAATCCGCCGGAGGTTGCTGCAAAACGCCGGTGTGACCTTCGAGACAAGGCCGGCAAAGGTGGATGAAGAAGCGATCCGCGATGCCCTTGTGGCCGAAGGCGCGGCCGCGCGCGACATCGCCGATGCCCTGGCCGAAGCGAAGGCACGCAAGGCCTCGATGCGGGAGCCGGATGCGCTGGTGATCGGCTGCGATCAGGTGCTTGAGCTGGATGGCAGGCTCATGTCCAAGCCCGCCAGCCCCGAGGACGGCGCGGCCCAGCTTGCCGCCCTCAACGGGCGCGAACACCGCCTGTATTCCGCAGCGGTGATCTGCGAGGGCGGGCAGCCCGTCTGGCGCCATGTGGGGGAAGTGCGCCTGCACATGCGGCAGGTTTCGCAAGCCTGGCTGGACGACTATCTTTCCCGCAACTGGCAAAGCGTCCGCCATTCGGTCGGCTGCTACAAGCTGGAAGAGGAAGGGGCGCGGCTGTTTTCCCGCATCGAGGGCGATTATTTCAACGTGCTGGGCTTGCCGCTGCTGGAGCTGCTTGGCTATCTGACGATCAGGGGGGTTCTGCCTGGATGAGTGACGAAAAGATACCGCTTGCAGGGGTGATCGGCTCGCCGGTGGCACACAGCCGGTCGCCGGCCCTGCATACCTACTGGCTGAAGCGCTACGGAATAAGGGGCCATTACGTGCCGCTGGATGTGGCGCAGAAGGATCTGGCCGAGGTCATCGAAACGCTGCCCAAGATGGGCTTCGTCGGGGTGAATGTGACCATCCCGCACAAGGAAACCGTGCTGGGGCTGGCCAATCTGGTCACCGACCGGGCGGCGCTGATCGGGGCGGCCAATACGCTGATCTTCCGCCAGGACGGGAAGGTTCACGCCGACAACACCGATGGCTATGGTTTCATCGAGAATCTCAAGGCCAACGCGCCGGGCTGGAAGCCCGAATCGGGCCCGGCGGCGGTGTTCGGCGCCGGGGGAGCTGCGCGTGCGGTGCTGGCCTCGCTTCTGGACGTGGGCGTGCCCGAGATCCGGCTGGCCAATCGCACCCGGGCGCGTGCCGATGCCCTGCGCGCCGAGTTCGGGGCCAAGATTCAG
>JALSGY010000151.1 GCA_026982515.1 Paracoccaceae bacterium | reverse complement strand
CCTGCTGTTCAATATCGGCGATAACGAAGTGACGGCCGGCGAACTGAAATCGCGCGGCTACTATCAGGGCTCCAATGTCAGCTACAATCTCAAGAAACTGGTGGAAATGGGCTACATGCACCATCAGCGCTGCGAGATCGACCGCCGCTCGGTGCGGGTGCGCCTTACCGAGAAGGGGCGCCAGATCCGCGAGGTGGTGGCACGGCTGTTCGTCCGCCATGCCAGCGGGCTGGAAAAGCGCAAGGTGATGGATGCCGAGGGGCTGGCGGAAATCAACGCCGCCCTGCGGCGGGTGGAACACTACTGGACGGATCAGATTCGCTACATCTACTGATCCGGCCGGGCGGGGCGCGCCGCGGGCAAGGTGAATCCGCGCCGGACTGCCCGCCAGTGCGCGGCCCGGTGCCACCCCGCGCCGTCGGGTGCAACGCCCCGTCTGCCGGATCGCCATTGGCCGGCAGGTGCACGCACTGCCAGAACGGCCCTACCAGTGGCCGGAATTTTCCATGCTCAGCCACGGCTCGGCCGGTTTCAGCGCCTCGCCCATCTGCAAAAGCTCGATCGAGATGTTGTCGGGCGAGCGCACGAAGGCCATGCGCCCGTCGCGCGGGGGGCGGTTGATGACGATGCCGTTGTCCATCAGGTGTCGGCACATCTCGTAGATGTTCTCGACCTCATAGGCCAGGTGCCCGAAATGACGGCTGTCCGAGGGCAGCCCCGGATCGCCATCCCAGTTCCAGGTCAGCTCCACCGGGCATTCCTCTTGCCCTGGAGGCGCCATGAAGACAAGGGTGAACCGCCCGGCTTCGCTGTCAACGCGGCGGGTCTCCTTCAGCCCCAGCAGCTTGTAGAAAGCCATGGATCTTTCCAGGTCGAGCACCCTGACCATGGTGTGAAGATAGCGGATTTTCATCATCCTTCCCCCTGCCTTGATTGCGCTGGTGACACTATCGGAAACCGGGCCGGCAAGGGCAATGGCCAAGCAGCGTCTTGTGCGCCAGGGCACAAGGGTTCCGCGCCCATGGGCATTGCCGCGCGCCGCGCCAGCGGGCATCCTGCCCGACAACCCGCGGTATCCTTCATGGAGCGATGAAAATGCAGCCCAGTTTTTTCATTCCCCACGGCGGCGGCCCCTGTTTCTTCATGGAGTGGGATCCGCCTGATACATGGAAGGGCATGCGCAGCTTCCTCGAGGGGTTGATCCGCTCGCTGCCGCAACCGCCACGCGCGGTGCTGGTCGTCACCGCCCATTGGGAAGAGCCCGAGATCACGCTCTCCACCAAGGAAAACCCGGGCCTCTACTACGACTATTACAATTTCCCTGCGCATACCTACCAGCTGGAGTGGTCCGCCAGGGGCAGCCCCGAAATCGCCGCCCGCGCCGCCGGCCTGCTTCGCGAAGCGGGGATTGCTGCGCGCCTCGATGACCGGCGCGATTATGACCACGGGGTGTTCATCCCGATGATGCTGGCCATGCCCGAGCCCGAGGTGCCGGTGATCCAGATGTCGATCCGGGACGATCTGGACCCGGCCCACCACCTGGCCGCGGGCCATGCCCTGGCCCCCTTGCGCCGCGAGGGAGTGGTGATCATCGGTTCGGGGATGAGCTACCACAACCTGCACGCCTTCATGGGCGGAGGCGATACCAGCGCCTCGGAGGCGTTCGATACCTGGCTCACCGCCGTGGTCGAGGGCGATCCGCGCCGGCGCGAAACGGCCCTGGCCGGCTGGGCCGCCGCCCCCGGCGCGCGCGCGGCCCACCCGCGTGAGGAGCATCTCGCCCCCATCTGGGTGGCCGCCGGCGCGGCCCGCGGCGAAGCTGCGGCGCGCGTCTATGGCGAGAAGGTAATGGGCGCGGCGATCTCGGCCTATCGCTTCGGCGATCTTCCGACGGCTCAGAAGGCGGATTGAATCCCCAGCCGCAGCGCCGCCGCGTTGCGGCTGAACAACGAGATGCTGGAAACCGTCCGCCGCCATTCCATCGAGAGGATGGGCGAAAAGCCCATGTAGGACACCCCCGAAAACAGCAGCGTCGCCCCCGCGCTCAGGCTCAGATCCTGCCGTCCGCCGGACGCATAGGGCGAGAAGGCGAAATCGCGCCTCTCCAGCGCCAGCTCCAGCGACAGCCCCGCCCCCAGCACCGGCCGGGCAAGGCCGAAGCGCAGCCCGGCCCTGAGCGCGGTATTGGCCAGCTGCGGTGCGTCCGAGTCGCTCCGGCTCAGGGCGAGGCTCCAGCCCAGGCTGTCGCCGCCGGCCAGTGGCCGGATGCCGCCGGCCTCCAGCGCCAGGGTGTCCAGGGCCGCGCCCGAGGCGGCCAGGACCCGCCGCTCGTAACTGCCGCTCAGCCGCTGCGCGCTTCCGAAGGCCCGTGCCACGCTCGCCCGGGCGAAACGGCTGTAGGGCGCACCGCCATACCAGTCGCGTCCGGCGCGCAGTTCAAGGCTGATCTGCCCGGCCTCCGCAGAGGGCCGCCACAGCCGCGTCAGCGCCGCTTCGGCCCGGGCGAAGGCGTAATCCGCCCCTCTCGCCCCCGGGGCCAGCCGCTGCGCCTGTGGCGAGAGCATGAAACCGCGCCCGTAAAGCATGAGCCCCAGCCGGGTTTCCCCCGCTGCCGAGCGCCCCAGCCGGTAGGTGGCCTCCAGCCCCGCGGAAGCCTCGAGCCCGGACAGTGCGCGCGCATCGGGGCTGAGCACGAAGGGCAGGTTCCACAGGGTGACCGTCCCGGCTGCCGCGCCGTTGTTGACATTGCTGTTGGGGGCCAGCGATAGGCTGAGGCGCAGGTTGAGCGGCCGGGCGGCGCGCAGCGCGGCCATCTCGCGCGCCACCACCTGCCGTGCCGCGGGCTGCGGGGCATGGGTCAGGGCCCGGCGCAGCCACCACTCGGCCCGCAGGAACCGCCCGGCCCGAAAATAGCCCGCCCCCGCCAGCCGCGCGGCCAGATAACGCTGTGCCCGGCTGCCCGCCAGCGTGTAGGCCCGGCGCGCGGCCTCGGCGCCTGCCAGCAACCGGCCCGCATCGATCTCGGCCACCGCGCGGGCCAGCAGGGCCGCCGGCGTGTCTGCGGCCTCGGCCCGGCCCTGTGCCGCGCCTGA
Source organism: Paracoccaceae bacterium (assembly GCA_026982515.1). Taxonomy (GTDB): domain Bacteria; phylum Pseudomonadota; class Alphaproteobacteria; order Rhodobacterales; family Rhodobacteraceae; genus S012-89. The sequence continues at coordinate 829 of JALSGY010000151.1, read as the reverse complement.
AAGCGGCATCAGGCCCAGGGCAAGAGCCAAGACCGCTGCCCGGCAGGCCCGGCATAGCGCAGGAAACGCTGCCCTGGTCGCAGATCGCCTGTGCGCGGGGGAAGAAATGCTCATCGCGCTCGCCTGTTGCCCTTGGCGTTTTGTGCGCAGGCTGGGAGATTTCGCCTCCGAAGTCAACGCCATGGCCCGGGCTGCGGGCTTCCCGCCACAGGCGCTGCCACAGTATCCTGCGGCGCTTTCCCCTCCCGCCCCATAGATATAGTATGTCCTGGTCGGAAACTCTGCCAAGGATTCGCCCCCATGCCGCTTTCTCCCGAACAACTGGCCGAAATCGAAAGCCTGCGCGCCAGGCCGCGCCAGACGCTGCGCGCCGTCTCGGAGGGCATGGAAAGGCACCTCTATCTGGCCCATGAGGTGCTCGACCATGGTTTCGTGCGTGTTATCGACTACATGGGAGACGATGCCGCCATCTGCCAGGCGGCGCGGGTGAGCTACGGCAAGGGGACCAGATCGGTGAGCGACGACAGGGGGCTGATCCGCTACCTGATGCGCCACTGGCATTCCACCCCCTTCGAGATGTGCGAGATCAAGCTGCACGTGAAGCTGCCGGTCTTCGTGGCGCGCCAGTGGATCCGCCACCGCACCGCGAACGTCAACGAATACTCGGCCCGCTATTCCATCCTCGACCGCGAGTTCTACTTTCCCGCGCGCGAGCACCTCGCCGCCCAGTCCACCGTCAACAACCAGGGCCGGGGCGCGCTTCTGGGCGATGAGGAAGCCGCACGGGTGCTGGAGATTCTCAAATCCGACGCGGCGCGCTGCTATGATC